>SPCL01000154.1 GCA_004525335.1 Thermodesulfobacteriales bacterium | reverse complement strand
GCTGGGATCTATTGAAAGAGTTTTAACATTTGCTGTTCTTAACTTTTCAAGGTGGTTGCGTACTAATCTTTTTCCTTTCACGATTAGTACTTCACCGCTTTTCGGATCTAAGATATCAGCTGTTGATCTTTGATAGGGAAGCACGTCAAAATTTGCATCCTTACTCATCCCATCTGAGCTTATATGTATCGACTCAATAGGATAAAAGTGATGTAGTATTTGCTTATTATCGTATCCAAGCGCTTTTAAAAGCACAGTTACAAGGAATTTTTTCTTTCTATCTATTCGAACCTGAAGCAAGTCCTTAGAATCAAATTCAAAATCTATCCATCTGCCGTCATGTGGAACAATCCTAGCAGAAAATGAAGACCTGCCTGCGCTGTTATCTTTATTTTTTACTTGGTCAAAGAAAACACCAGGGGAGCGGTGAAGCTGATTTACAATAACCCTTTCGGTGCCATTTACAATAAAGGACCCGTTTGGTGTCATTAGGGGAATTTCTCCGAAATACACCTCTTGTTCTTTTACATCCCTTATAGTACGCTCATCGCTTGTCTCCGTATCCCAGATTACAAGTCTAAAAGTAACGTATAATGGAGCAACATATGTGTACCCTTTTAACCTGCATTCTACTGCTTCGTATTTAGGCCTATCCAAGCGATAGCTAATATACTCAAGTGACGCCTTTTCATTATAATCCTCTATTGGGAATACAGTTTTAAAGGCGTTATGAAGTCCAAACTCTTCTCGACTGTTCGGATCCGTATTAGCTTGCAAGAATTCCCTATAGGAATCTATTTGTACTTCAAGCAGATGAGGTATTTCTAGAACAGATGGTATTTTCGAAAAACTTTTCCTAAACTTATATCCTTCTACACCATCAAGGCTCAATTTGGCTTACCCCCGTAGTTATATTTACAACTCGCATGTCCAACTTCAAAACCAAATTCTGCAAAATAAGTGGGACATCTTTGTGCTGTATTATCTAGTCCAATCAACTGTTCACAAGTATTGTCATTATATAGTCTACTATTAGCAAAGCTCCTCTGAACATGAAGAGCTAGCAAACTAAATAAGAAAGAACTCTAACAACATATACGGATTGATGGATTCAAAATTATTGAGGAATCAATCAATTTTCCGCATATGAAAGAACAAGCACAATTAACTGATTTCTACTTCCGCACCAGATGCTTCGATCGCCTTCTTAATGCTCTCAGCCTCTTCTTTATCAACACCTTCTTTTATAGCTTTGGGGGCGCTTTCAACAAGCTCTTTGGCTTCCTTAAGACCTAGAGATGTAACCTCTCTTACAGCCTTAATAACTTGGATCTTGTTTTCACCAAATGATTTCAAGATAACATCAAATTCAGTCTTTTCTTCTTGCGCGGCCGCTACATCCCCTGCAGGAGCACCTGCAACTGCAACAGGAGCTGCAGCCTTTACATCAAATTTAACCTCAATATCTTTAATCAAGTCAGAGATTTCGAGCATGCTCGCTTTCTCAAGATACGTAAGTACATCTTCTCTAGTTGTTTCAGGCATAATACCTGTACCTCCTTAAATGTATTAGAAAATATGTTTTTTTATTCTGATAAAACCTGCGAATCAACTACTTAGCTTTCCTCTTTACTTTCTTCAGCACTTTCTTCATTACTTTCTGTCTTGCTTCCTTCTTTGCTTTCTGACTCAGCTTCTTCTTTACTCTCTACTGCAGTCTCTTCTTTAGTTTCCACTGCACTTTCTTCATTACTTTCTGTCTTGCTTTCTTCTTTGCTTTCTGACTCAGTTTCCTCTTTAGCCTCTACAGCAGCTTCTTCTTTACTCTCTACAGCAGTCTCTTCTTTGGTATCTTTTATCGCTTCTAAAGCATATAACAATTTGGCTTGCATCTGTTTTAATGAACCCAAGAGATTTGACATTGGGCTTGATAATGCGCCAAGTAATTGCGCCATCATCTCCAGGCGTGATGGCAGCTTCGAAATTGCCGTAATCTCATCAACTCCTACTACGTTCCCTTCTACTATGCCTCCCTTTATTACGAGAGAAGGCATGTCTTTAGCAGTTTTAACAAAAACCTTTGCCGCAGCAGCAGGATCGCTTTCGCAAACCGCTATAGCTGTTGGCCCAGCTAACAGATCACTTAATTGCTCTACTTCCGTATCTTTTGCAGCTATCTTTAGGAGTGTGTTTTTGACAATCTTAAACTCTGTATCAGCATCTTTTAGATTAGATCTGAGACCTTCAAGCTCTGCTACAGTAAGTCCTTTGTATTCAACAAGAACTACTGAAGGGTTAGCTTTAAAAATCTCGCTAAACCGTTTAACAATATCATTTTTCGCTGCTTTACTTAACATAACTCACTCCTTAAATGTATCTATGTTTTGATCCGATATTACCTTTTACAATAAAATAAATTAAGAAATTATGCTGCTACTTGAAAACCTTTAAGTACTTCGCGAACATTAACGAAATCTACTTTGACTCCTGGCCCCATAGTGTTTGCAAGAGTTATTTTTCTAACGAATGTACCTTTTGAAGATGTTGGCTTCATTTTAGTAAGTGACTCCATAAAGACTAAGAAGTTATCTCTGAGCTTATCGGACCCAAATGAAACCTTGCCTATAGGAGCGTGAACTACCCCGCCTTTGTCATTTTTTACTTCTATTTTTCCAGCCTTAGCTTCTTTTACAGCCTGCTCTATATCAAAAGTAACAGTTCCTACTTTTGGAGTTGGCATCAAACCTCTAGGACCTAAGACCTTTCCCAATTTGGCAACAGTACTCATCACATCGGGAGTTGCGATTGACACATCAAAATCAAGCCAGTTTTCTTTTGAAATCTTGTCGATCATATCTTCAAGACCAACATAGTCAGCCCCAGCATTCTGTGCTTCTTTTTCCTTCTCTCCCTTTGCAAAAACTAACACGGTAATATCCTTGCCTATACCATGAGGTAGAACTAATCCAGCTCTAATCTGTTGATTAGCATGTCTTGGATCAATACCGAGCTTTACTGAAACTTCAACAGTTTCATCAAATTTAGCGCTCTTAGTCTCCTCTATAAGCTTAATCGCCTCATCTACAGTGTAGCTCTTTTTAGGGTCTACTAACTCTCTGATTTCATTGTATTTTTTCCCTTTTGTCGCCATTACCTTTCTCCTTACAATCTAATAAAATTCGATACATATGGGCAATTAAACTATCTCAATGCCCATGCTTCTTGCAGTGCCGACAACAATATTAGATGCGGCTTCTATATCATTTGTATTAAGATCAGGGAGTTTAATTTTTGCTATCTCTTCTACCTGAGCTTTAGTTACTTTTCCAACTTTAACCTTGAGAGCCTGGTCTGAGCCTTTTCCAATTTTCGCAGCTTTCTTTAACAAATAGGAAACTGGCGGAGTTCTTACCTCAAAAGAGAAAGACCTGTCCGCGTACACAGTAACTGTTACAGGAAGAAGTCCCTCCATCTTAGAGGTCTGCGCATTAAACGCCTTGCAGAATTCCATAATATTTACACCACGTTGGCCAAGCGCAGGACCAACAGGAGGCGAAGGCGTTGCCTTAGCAGCTTCAACTAATAACTTTATATATCCGTCAATTTTTTTCATCTTAAATTTTCTCCACTTGATTGAAATCTAATTCTATAGGAGTGTTTCTTCCAAATATTGTTACAAGCACCTGAACCTTTGCTTTATCCGGTTTAACCTCTTCAATGACTCCAGAGAAGTTAGCAAATGGACCCTCTGTCACTTTCACCGTCTCTCCTTTTTCAAAAGAAATCTTTGGTTTAGGTTTTAGTGTGCCCTCTTCTATTTGTCTTTTTATCTTTTGAACTTCTTCTTCATGCACATCAGGAACAGAATCAGGATATATTGCTCCATCCTTAACCCTTCCTCCCACAAACCCTATCACCTTAGGAATATTCCTTATAAAATGCCAACTTCTATCGTTAAGCTCCATTTTAACCAAAATATAACCTGGAAAGAATTTTCTAACCGAAGTTTTCTTCTTTCCATCCTTAAGCGGCTCAACAATTGTCTCAGTCGGCACAAGGACTTCAGCAACCTGATCCTCGAATCCCTCTAAAACAACCCTGTCTTCTATATAAGACTTCACACGATCTTCGAAGCCCGTATTTGTATGAACTACGTACCACCTATTATCCATTAAAATCCCATTTTCTCCGGTATAGTTCTTAGCCTAACAACTTTCCTATGCCCCAAGCAAACACAGAGTCTACAGTAGCTAAAAATGCAGCAAAAAGGCCGGATATTACAATCACGGCTAAAGTTGACTTTATAGCTTCTTGTCTGGAAGGCCATGTAATACGTTTGGCCTCGTTTTCTATGTCCTTAGCAAATTGAGCTGTTTCTGAACTAAGCTGTTTTATCTTATCCATTTATATTTCCATATTGCAGGGCAGGAGGGAATCGAACCCCCAACCCCTGGTTTTGGAGACCAGTGCTCTGCCTAATTGAGCTACTGCCCTAATATTATTAACATTTTCAACCTATTTAGTTTCTTTGTGTAATGTGTGGCCTTTACACCATCTGCAATATTTCTTGAGCTCCATTTTTTCCTTATGAGTTTGCTTATTCTTCGAGGTTGAATAATTCCTTCTCTTACAATCCGCGCACTCAAGAGCTATGACTAATGTATTATCACCCATAATTATATTTACTCCACGATTTTAGTAACAACACCAGCACCAACTGTTCTTCCGCCTTCTCTTATTGCAAAACGTACTTGCTCTTCCATTGCAACAGGCGCTATCAACTCTACGTCCATGTTTATGTTATCCCCAGGCATTACCATCT
>SPCL01000204.1 GCA_004525335.1 Thermodesulfobacteriales bacterium | reverse complement strand
CGATATAGATTACGAGGAATTTCTGATAGAGCTTGATATTTACTCAGGCGATCTACAAGGACTAGTAGTCGCAGAGGTTGAATTTGACAGCGAAGAAGAAAGCTCACACTTTGAGCCGCCTAAGTGGTTCGGTGAAGAAATTACCCTTGATGAGAGATATAAGAATAAGAACCTGGCCCTCCACGGCAAGCCCTCCGTCTAGTTTTTTAGCTTTTCGAAATACCCCCCTTCACAACTTAGTTAACTTTATAGTATAGTAAGTCTCAGGATGGCTACCAACGAAAGAAATGGAAGTCGGCTGGAATCGGTAATAGATAAAGCCTCGCAGCATGCAAGGATGATCTATTATCTTTATCTTATAGCATACTGCGCAGTAACCGTTTTCAGCACCACTGACCGTCAGCTCGCCTTAAAGGGTGATAAAGCACAGCTTCCGATACTCGATATTGCAGTGCCACTAGACGGTTTTTTTATATTCGCCCCAGTCCTTGCCATTGGACTCTTCGTTTATTTCATGCTTTACCTTCACAGACTCAATTCACTCATTGATGATTTAATGGAAGCAGATCCATCTTATAACAAAAGAGACCTTTACCCCTGGATGATAAATATTGCTAGAGAGCTGGAGCAGGGATACGGCGTGATTGTAAATAATTCCTCAGTCGGAGGGTTGAAAGCTATTCCGGGAGTGGCTGCGTATATAGCGTCCAAAGGCGCGGTAACTCAGCTCACAAGAAGCATGGCGCTTGAGTATGCGGATAAAGGTATCAGGGTAAACGCTATTTGCCCCGGTGCGATTGAGACCCCCATGGTAACTGACGATTTCTGGGGAAATGTAGAAGACAGAGAGGCTGCGGAGCAGCACCTTCTATCCCTTCATCCAATGGGAAGACTTGGAACACCCGAGGAGATAGCTCATTCAATACTATTTCTCGTGGACGACAACATCGGCTTTATGACGGGCAACATGCTGTCGGTAGACGGCGGCTGGATCGCAAGGTAGCAGGCAACGCCTACTGGCAAACTATTTCTATGTTATATTGATAATAAATACTGGATCTAAAAATATTTTGTTAGCACGTAAAAGTGCGGGGAGCGTCTCATGGCATTAGACGAATTTGTACAGAAACTTATAACGGGAAGTAAAAGCTTTGCCTCAGTTGCGACATTAATGCCCGACGGCTCGCCTCACGTGAGCGTGATGTGGGTCGACTCAGACGGGGAGAACATTATTTTAAATTCAGCAGAAGGCAGAGTTAAAACCAACAATCTCAGGAATGATAATAGGGTAGCCATTGCAATTACCGATTCTGAGAACCCATATAGACAAGCAATGATAAGAGGTAAAGTTGTTGAAGTAACTCATGACGGAGCTATGGAGCACACGGACGTTCTGGCTAAGAAATACTTAGGTCTGGACAAATACCCCTACCATCAGCCGGGCGATGTGAGAGTTATATTTAAAGTAAAGCCTGAGAGCGTTTATAAAATCGATCTTTAGATTATAATAGGGAAAAAATGAGTGAACAAAACGGGGCGACTCTTTGAATGCGAATGGTCACTGGTATGCAAAATCAAAGACAACCAAATAATTTCCTACAAGATGTTTGAAGACACAGCCGCTTTAGAAAATGCGTATTTAGACCGCGACTAACAAAAAAAGCCCTGGCGCAGCTCGTTAAAACTACGTCAGGGCTTTTATCCCCACTCTTTTAACTTTATGAAGTAAAGCGTGCGGATAACATCCGCAGGAATAAATTTTCTTCGTAATCTATTAGATAGTTAAAATTTTTGTCACTTCTCCCAACTCCAGATTACATGAGAAATTAATGGAAGCAGACACTGTCTGCTAGGACTCCGTACCTTGTGAAGTACCGGTGGTATCTTCAGTTGTAGCGCCCTTATCTTTTCCGTTGCAAGCTTGTACGTCAGAGGATGTGATAGCGAAGCTTCCTAATGCTAGTCCTAGTGCGATTGCTAATGTAAGTACTAATCTTTTCATTATTAACGCCTCCTGCTTTTGATATAAATTAAAGTGTAGCTCACTATCTCATTTTTTTCTAGTAAATTGTTATCGTCCGAAAGATAAAAGATAGATTTCTCCACTGCGTGTCGAAATAACGTGCGGGGAACCCCCGCTGGCATATAATTTCTTCGTTACTACCAAGCCAGTTAGAAATTGAACGCCCGGCGCGTAGCCGTCATCTCGAACGGCACACACAGTGTGCAGGTGAGAGATCTAGTTGTTTTATTGTAATTCCTTCCTTTTTTAAAGAACGAATTCAAGCTAGCGAGGATTCGGACGCCCTTACCCTTTAGCCGGCTAATGTTAATAGATCGAAGCTCCCTGCAAATTGGAATTTAATAGTTAGGGTGGATTAATCTTTTGAAACAAAAGCAGGTTTCTCCCTGGAACATGTTGTGTTCACTCGAAATGACGGGTGGGGAATTTCGAAATGGCTAAGGAATTATTAAAGTTATTTATGCAAGCGGCACAAAGCGCTTGATTTTTCCTGTTTCGGGGTGGTGTGGGAGAGATTCTACCACTTCAAATGTGACTATTGGGTTAGCTAGTCCGTACTTCTTCAAGTTATTGAGGATTGTGTCCTTAATTTCTGAAATGTTTGGCTCGCCGTTACATACGAGCTTAATATGCGCCCCCTCTTGGGTCTGAATGATTTGAAACTCTTCGACCTCCTTCTCTTCTTCCAAGATATTGCTGTACGCCGTTGGATGAACTTTCACCTCCCCGTAGAGAAACCAGTTTGTAGCCTTGCCCAAAATCCTGAGGACCGTCTTATATGCCGGATACTCGGCAATTGGCGGCCCTATCTCAACAATATCGTCCACCTCGTAGCGAATCATCGGGAGTGACAGATTGGTCAAATTAGTTGCGAGCACTTTGGTCGCGTCTTCTATATTATCGACCGGCTGATTGTTGTGGTCCACGACTTCTAGAATCGCCCCGTCCCCGCATATCACCATCCCCGCGCTAAACTGTGTCTCGATCCCCATCTGCCATATCTCACAGCACCCCCAGGAATTTGATGCTTTTACCCCCCACGCTTTCATTGTGCGCGCGCGTATATCATCATCCTGCGGGCCAGAGTTGGTGCAGACCCAACGCGGGTGTATGTCAAGCCCCCAAGGTAATGTGCAAGGACATATGGCGGTTTTCCCTAGAATGGGGAAATGGCGATATATATGGCACAAACAATTAAAGAAGAGAGGTTGAGATGGGTATTGCCCATAGTGAGAGGGGAGGTGCGGTTAGT
>SPCL01000171.1 GCA_004525335.1 Thermodesulfobacteriales bacterium | reverse complement strand
CTTATGAGCACAAAGTACTTAGGTGACAGCTTTGATATTCATGGTGGCGGAAAAGATTTAATATTCCCTCACCACGAAAACGAGATCGCTCAGTCTGAAGCTGCCACAGGAAAACCTTTTGCAAAGTATTGGGTGCACAATGGACTTATCCAGATAAACCGTGAGAAGATGTCTAAATCTATCGGCAACATCTTAAACGTGCGTGAAGCGGTATCTATGTGGAGTAAAGAAGCGATCAGGCTCTTTTTCCTATCTCACCAATATTTAAATCCAGCAGATTTTTCTGACACCACAATGAACGAAGCTGAGGCTGCGCTTGAAAGACTTTATATCACTCTAAAGCGCGCAAATGATGTGGGCAAAAATGGAAACGGTGAAGATAAGCAGCTAGAGACCAGTGTGGAGACTTTTAAAGAGCGCTGGGTTCAATCAATGTGTGACGACTTTAACACTGCTGAAGCGCTTGGAAGCTTATTTGAATTAACAAGAGCCATTAACAGATCGCTCGACTCTGTAGGCTGGACGCCGTCTTTAGAGGCCGCTCTTGAAGAAATAAATCATTTTGGAAGCACACTTGGAATTCTTGAATATGAGCCGGATGAATACTTGCAAGGTCTTAAGCTCGAACAAGCCTCTTCAGGAATTACAGAACAAGAGATTGAAGAGCTTATCGAAGAAAGAATATCAGCCCGTAAAGAAAAGAACTGGGCCCGTGCGGATGAAATTAGAGACGAGCTTGATGAGAAAGGAATCGTGCTTGAAGATAAAGCTGAAGGCACAATCTGGCGCGTGAAATAGTTTGTCTACAAACTGAAAAAATATTTATATCCCTCTTTCTACAACTAAGAAAGGAAATTAAACCCAAACACCCATATACTCAAGTGCGCGTTTAATATTAGCCGGAGTCTGGGTTTCACCTCTACAGCTATACCAACACTCAGTGCATTTGGTCTCTCCGTAGAGTTTAGGATGATATTCGGAATAATGCGCTGTGACTGGCATCTCAGAGCAGCGCTTTAAATGGCCGCTTGGTGTAACCTGAATATGGCTTATCCCAGCAGTACAGCCGGGAATTCCGCCTGATTCAAAATACCCTGGTATTTCATTTAGGTAATACTCAGTTGATAGAATTGTACCCTTCCACTTTCTTCTCAAACGAATAAGCTCATCTACTAAGTTTTGAACTTTCTGTATTTCTTCATGCGGAACAAAGTGCTCTTCGTTGTTAGTTTTCATAACACAGTACGAGCTGAAAGAAATACCTACTCCCCATTCATGGGCTTTGTGGGCAAGCTCGGGAACCTGCTCTAAATTATCTTCCATAATGATTGTATTCATAGTGATTTTCTGATTAGGGAATCTCTTCCCAAGCTCAGGCATCATTTCTGAAAGTTTATCCCAAAGACCCGGAACACCTCTATAGGTATCATGCTGTTTATTGGGAAAATCTAAAGATACAGCAATCTGATTTATTCCAGCGTCAAAAAGCTCTTGTGCCTTATCGACCGTTAGCAAATCGCCTTTAGTTACCATGGAAGTAAAAATAAAGTATGAGCACTCCTTAATCTGCCTTATTATATCCGGCAGATCCTTGCGGAGCATAGGCTCCCCTCCAGTAACAACTACTACAAGAGGATCAATTTTCTTGATCACCGGGCGGTAATCATACAGACGTTCTTCATGTCTAGTTTGCCAGTAATCGCAAAAGTCGCACTTAGCATTACATAGTTTCGTAATCTCTAAATTGAGGAGTGTTGGGCGACCCGTAGCTTTCGTTTGAAAAAATTTAATTGCGCCTTTTAAGCTTTCTTGAGGTGAAATCATTAGGCTATTTTATACATTACTACGGGCAGTTTATCAAGTAACGATTAATATAAACCAATCATTTTGGTGAAGCAAGGAACGGGCAACCCAATTAAATCTTTATATTCAAGAACTATTCCTTAACCAGTATCTTATTCTTGTATTGATACCTATCAAAAACTTAATACAATCAGAAGGTTCATTTAAATTCTAAATTAAACTGCCGTCATGCTTTGATATTAGAATTAATAATATTGACTTATTTATACGAATTTAGTTTAATAAAGATAAGAGGTTTAAGAACTGCTTTCAAAAGGTAAAAATTGTCAAAAACAACTATTGAGGTAGAAGTAATTCAGTGTGATCACGTGGACGAAAATGGCCAGCGCTGTACTATTGAAGGCAGCAAGGATGTCATAAAAGACTGTCATGTTTGTCACATGGACCTATGCAAAACACATTGCCAAATTACTACGGTTGTATTCCTACAGGCTGGCGGCGATGTAAGCTCCTTATTCCACGGACACCGGTTGCGATTTCTCTACTACTTCTGCAGTGAACATTCAGCTTTATTCGAAAGTACCGTTATAGAACGATACGGTGAAGGTTTAAACTTGCCCAACGTAGGTGATGGTACATATCTGATATAAAGGATTTAGTTTACAAAACGAATATGTCAAAAAGAGAGATAAAGCTTGAAATATTCCAGTGTGATCATGAAGATGAGAACGGTGAGCGCTGCCCCAGAGAAGGCGACTCTCAAGCAATAAAAGTTTGTGGTATTTGCCATAAAGACCTCTGTATCACACATTACGAATTAACTACTGCTACAATCCAGGGAACAAGGGATCATTTTACATACTATTTCTGTCCACACCATAATGATGAATTTCTGAATACTCTTGTGGACAAGTTCGGGGATACCAGACCAATACCCCAGAAGGGATATGGATTCAGAATTAACTAACTTTCTGATTTAAAAAACTCCGTCCACTTAAACTATATTGACATATTCCTTAGGATTTAGTTTAATTGGTAAAGCGGGGCATAAAAGGGTTGCTAGAATTAATACGCCCGTAGTCAAATGTTTGCATATGTCATTTATAAAAACATGTCTTATGTACAAGGAGAATATGCATGTCCAAGAAAACAATAACGGTTGAAATGTACCAATGCGATTTTGAACACGAGGACGGGACTAGGTGTGAGAGCGAAGGAGAACGGCAAGGAATCAAACCATGCGCCCTTTGCAGAAAAGACCTCTGTAGCAGACACTATGAACAGGTTTCTGTTTCAAGCAGAGGAGGAAGAGAAACTCTCATTTATCATTTTTGTGAAGACCATACAAAAGAGTTCATGGATACCATTATAAATGCATTTGGAGATACTCGTCCTGTAGCATATGCCGGTATGGCCAAGTAATCCCACCAAATGTCAATTAGGTATTATTAAACAGTGCGAAAGATAGTATTACTATTCTTGTTAATTACTCCGCTTTTAGTAATCTCGCCGGGAACAACATTCTCTGAACAGAGTGCAGAGTTTGCCTTGGTTATTACAATAGATGGACTTAGAACCGATGCAATCTTAAAAGCTGATGCTCCTAACCTAAAAGCGCTCATAAAAGAGGGCTCTTATACCCCGACTGCAAAGACAGTTGATCCCCCTAAAACACTGCCCTCTCATACATCTCTTGTAACAGGACTTGCCCCAAAAAAACACCTCACCTTTATTAATGAGTGGATAGAGGACATGGGCTATGTAGAGTTTGATACAATATTCACCCTTGCCAAAAAAGAGGGTTTCAGCACCGCTATGTTTGTGGGGAAGGAAAAGCTCAATTTTATTGCAGTGCCAAACAGTATCGACAAGCTCGAGGTCGTTGAATATAGCCCCACTAGCGTTAAGGAAATATCAAATAGCTTCATCTCATATATGAAAGAGAACAAACCTAGAATGACTTTAATTCATTTCCCTGAGCCCGACATTACAGGTCACAAGCAAGGCTGGATGTCTGAAGAATATTTAAACGCGCTTCAAAGGGTTGATGCTGAACTTGGCAATATAATTAATGCACTTAAACAGGCCGGCATTTATGAAAAGACTTTTCTGGTTATTACCTCAGACCACGGCGGAAAAGATAAAACGCATAAGGGTGATCATCCTGATGTAACAACAATACCCTGGCTTGCTATAGGGGAAGGGGTAAAACAGGATTACAGTATAAAAGAGAAGGTATACATTTATGACACCGCGCCGACTGTCTTAAAGGCCCTTGGCATATCCCCTCCTCAAAATATAGACGGACGCGTTTTAGAAGAAATATTCACCCAGTAACCTGGAGGTAATATTCATACCCTTTTCCGTCATTCTGAACCATGTCCCGTACTCGAT
>SPCL01000157.1 GCA_004525335.1 Thermodesulfobacteriales bacterium | reverse complement strand
CAGTGGGAATACGTATATAACTGCATAAGACCACATCAGGCGCTTGGGTATAAAACACCCTTGCAGTTCTTAAGGGATAAGGGCATTATTGATAAATACCAAAAAACCCCCTATTTGTCTCATATGTAGTGAACCTATACAGCATCTTCCAATTTAGTATGAATTTTGTTAGAATGCAGATAAGGGTGGAGTTATTTTTAAAATATAGCTCTATGAGAGGATGGAGATTGAGAGTAGTAGCGGTTTATTTAATACTTCTTATTTTATTTAGTATAGCTCCCATGAATGAAGTTTTGGCAAATGAGGAGCCTATCGATCATGTTTCAGAGCAAAGCGCTGAAACCTATCAGGTAGGAGATGTTGTCCTTCAGCCTGAACCCAACTTAGTAGAATCGCAGGTTAATTTAAGACCCTCAGGCTTTAAAGAGTATATGTACGATACTGGTATTTGGTACGGTGTACAATGGGGAGCCAGGATGTACTGGGTCAGAGACAAAAGTCTTAAGATTTTCAATACTTCGTTCTCTAAGTGGTGGGATAATGTTACAGAAAAACCTAAATGGGATGATGGGGATACTTTTGTAGTAAACTGGGTCGCGCACCCGTTTTTTGGTATGTTGTCGTACCAGTTTTATCGAGCAAGAGGTCATAGCAGATGGTCATCTGCTCTTGGGTCGGTGATTCAAAGTACCTTATTTGAATATGCAATAGAAGGGCTTGCGGTTCAGCCCTCTCTAGTTGACCTGATCGTTACGCCGGGTGTTGGTGTCCCTCTCGGAATGGTGATGGAGGAGTTATCAGCGTGGCTTATAGAGCAGAACAATTCTGTTGCAACTGTCGGAGCATACTTAACAAACCCTATGAGGCTATTTGTTAAAGATCGGCAAATCGGAATCATTAATCCTGTCGCCGGAACTTTTGAGTTTAGCGGGCCTTTTACAATAGGTACTACAAAGGATAGAGCAATAGATCTCGGATATCCTTTGTTTTTGGAATCACCGCTTCCTCTTGGAAGAGTTATGGCAGATCTAGAAGTAGTCTCATTAGATAAGAGTTTTGGGGATCAGATGTTTTTCTATTCAATAAGATTAGATTTGCCATCCGAAAGCGGTTTCTTCGGCCTCTATTTAGACGCTCCTTATGGTGGTGTAAATAACGTAGAAGGAGCCAGAAACGGTTATGAGTTCTCTAATATCACTATGGGTGCAAAACAGGTAATAATGAAGACTTCTAATTCTGTACTTTCTGCGGGCTTAGAGGTTGCGGTACCTACGGCTTTTACTGATGGGCAGGGGAGACTTCAAGCAGTTACTAATTACAGACGAGACCTTCCTGCATATATATACCAAGCGTTTACCGCCACTCCATATCTGGCAGGAGCTATTTGGAAAGGAGCTTTCAGTTTACAGGCAAATCTTGGGACGGATTACATCTTTAATGCCAAAAACTTCCAAGACGACGACTTTGAATTTAGAGTTAATTATGGAGCTGCTGCCGGTGTAAATGTTCCAATAAAGATATTAGACCCGACTATATTCTTCGAATTCGATGGTTATACGTTAACTTCAGATAATACTAACGGTAAAACTGATTTATTCATTACTCCGGGGATAAGATTCGGCAAAAGGATAAGCCCGGGCTTCGCAGTTCAGGTTCCTGTAGAAGGACCGACGAGTGATATTGCTGAGGTTGATTTTATTTTTGATTTCCAGATTAGGTTTTAGATACAGAGAATTCAACTCTGGTCATTTCTTGGAATTGCAGTAATTTGCCTATTTTTTCTTTGACTTCTTCTTTGATTTTCCGCTCAACTGCTTCTCAAAATCTGATATAGGTATTGCGGCAAGCGTCATGATCTGAACAGTCCCGCGCGCGCCTAATTCAGTGGATACTTTGGTAATTGTTTCATTATCAGGAGCTTCAACTATGTTAATGAAATCGTAGGGTCCTATTACTGCATATTGGGTAATCACTTTGACCCCCATTTTTCCATCTCTTTGTTAACTTCTTGTATACGCTCGGGCCTCATTTTCATAGTCTTTCGGCCTTCATCTGTTAAAACACTCATCATAATATATTTAGCCATTTTGCAAGTACCTGTTTGTCGTTCTCAGATTATACTTCTTTTAGATTTTTTAAAGATATTAATTTGCTTGAAGAGAAGCGTACTCTTCTACATCCTGGTTATAGTTGTCTTTTTCTCTCTTGCATTTGGTTTCGTCCCCTGAATATTCCTCAAGACAGTTGTCTAATTCTCTTCTAGATTTTTCAACCTCTTGCCTTGCTTCACTTAGAGACTTGTTCGTTTGGGATTTTTTAAGAGGTGAATCAATAGCAATATTTTTCCCAGATTTGATACTACTGCAGGCAAATAATGGAAGTATTAAAATTGATATTACTAAAATAGAGCGCCGAATCATTTGCTGTCCTCCTAATTCGATTGTAGCCGCTTAATAATGAAGCTCTAGCATACATTAAAAAAGCGATTATTTATAGGATAATCATAAATTGTGCTGTAATTTGATTTGATTGGTTTAACTAAAAACCATATTCAATATTGGAGGAAAAAAATTTACAACTTGAGCAATAGAGAGTATATAGGGACCGCAGAAACTGCGTCCCCTATATTATTCTACAGTTATTTTTTTATACCCGGCTCGGTCATTGACCAAGGATCAAGAAGCTCGTTTAATTTCTCTGCTGGAAGCACTTTTTTCTCAAGAGCAACTTCCCTTATAGTTTTACCTGTTTCGTATGCCTCTTTAGCTATCTTAGCCGCACTGTCATATCCAATAACCGGCGCAAGGCTAGTACACATAGCCAAGCTCTTCTCAATCATTTCTTCACAGCGTTCTTTGTCTGCTTTAATTCCTTTAATACATTTGTCAGCAAACACATTTGATACTCTTGCTAAGAGCTCTATAGATTGAAGCAAGTTGTGTCCTTGGACAGGCATCATAACGTTTAGCTCGAAATTACCAAACTGTCCGCCAATTGTGATTGTTAGATCATTTCCTATAACTTGAGCTGCCACCTGACACACAGCTTCAGGGATTACAGGGTTCACTTTGCCAGGCATAATCGAGGAACCAGGCTGGACTGGGGGAATTAAGATTTCTCCAATTCCACATCTAGGTCCGCTTCCAAGCCATCTGATATCGTTTGCTATTTTCATAAGGCTTACGGCAAGAGTTTTTAGTGACCCGCTTGCTTGGACTACAGCGTCTTTTGATCCCTGCGCTTCAAAATGATTGTCAGCTTCTCTCAATTTAGCCTTCGTCATCTTGCTTAATCTTTTGGTTACTAGTTTGGCAAACCGGGGATCTGTATTAATCCCAGTGCCGACTGCTGTACCGCCTATTGCTAGTTCTGACAATTCTTCTTTCGCATATTGAACTCTTTTAATCCCATGCTCTATCATACTTGCATAACCGCTGAATTCCTGCCCAAGTCTCACTGGAGTTGCGTCCTGTAAGTGAGTTCTTCCTATTTTTACTATCTTGTCGAATTGGCGCGCTTTGGATGCAAGCGCCTTGTGTAGGTTCTTAAGGCCTGGAATAAGAAACCGGTCAATCAAAAGTATTGCCGATACATGAATAGCTGTAGGATATACATCGTTACTGGATTGGCCATAATTAACATGGTCGTTGGGGTGTACGCCGGATTTGTCACCCATTTTTAATCCGAGGATTTCATTAGCGCGGTTGGCTATTACTTCATTAGTGTTCATATTTGTTGATGTGCCCGATCCTGTCTGGAATACATCAAGTACGAAATGATCATCCAGCTTGCCGTCTATTACTTCCTGAGCAGCTTTGACAATTGCGCGCCCTTGCTTCTTAGAGACAAGCCCGAGTTCCATATTAGACTCGGCAGCCGACTGTTTGATCATTCCCATAGCTTGAACCAAAAGACTGTGCTTTCTGATTCCGCTTATAGGAAAGTTCTCTATTGCTCTTGCTGTTTGAGCACCATAATATGCATGGGAAGGTACAGTCATCTCTCCCATTGAATCACTTTCAACTCTAAAATTTTTGCTGGCCATAACTATACTCCTCCTTGAATGTCCTTAATCTGGGAGTCTTAATTATGCCATAAGAGAGAAATTTTTCTATTGTGCTTTGTGTGAGTTGTCTGCCACGGCACCTTCTGGTTTCTGAAAAATTGCCGGGTCAGGACTTTCTTTCTTGAAAGAAACATTCTCAAACCTGATAGAGCCCAGTGCTGAATCTCCTAAAGTGTTATCTGACCATACATAAAAACTGATCTTCTTAGGTACTATGAGCCCGTCCACTTCTTGCCACTCATCATATACAGCCGCGTGGCGCTCAAGCTCGTCGATGCTTTTGTCCTGCATGAGAGGTGGGTAGGTAACAATGTAATGTGCAAGCTTCAACTGATTTGTATCTTTGTCGATATAGGCCACATAGTCGTCATCAGGGGTGTCCCCAATCCCTTTGTCATATGTAACTTTGACAACGTTATACTCTTTTCCTTTGAGCTCTTTTGTTCCTAGAGACTTCAGATTAACTCCAGGGTCTGCAAAAAGAAAAGGAAGTCCGAAGAAATAAAATGGGGTGGAAGAATAAAACCTAGGCGGTATTCCTAAGGCTTCCATGTTAGGAGTAATCCAAGCTTCACTGCCGTCAAAACCAATTTTATAAGTATCGCTTGTAATCAAGAT
>SPCL01000053.1 GCA_004525335.1 Thermodesulfobacteriales bacterium | reverse complement strand
CTGTAGGGTTAAGTGGTAAAACTTGCCAGTATGTTTGTTTGGATTTCTTAAGAAAATCGACAAATTCATATGACGAAGGCCCAAAATCACCTATTCCATGTGGTGAAGGTAGAGATGTGATATGAAGTAGTATGCCGCTTGTTCTTTTATTCATCTTTTGTTGCTCGTTACTATTGTGAAGCTTTGCCGATCGCCGGTTTTAGTACTACTAAAGTTTTTTCAATCATCTTAATTGCATTATTTGTCGAATAATGTAAGTCCTCTGTTGTTAAAGTGTCATATGAGGTATTAATTGCAACTTCCCAATACTGTGATATATTATTTTCAGGTATTGTGAATTTTATAGTCTCAGATGATGCATTTAGCAGTATCATCAATGAATTCTCTATAATAAACTTTTCATTCTCACCTGACTTCGTATAATCTTCAAGAGCCATTACCAAACCAAAAGACTTGAGCTCGCTATCTTCCCAGTTTTCATGTGTCATTTCATCCCCATCAGGCAAATACCATACAAGGTCTCTAATTTCGGTTCCTCTTATATTATGCCCATCAAAAAATGCCCCTTTTTTCAATATGGGAGATTTTGCCCTTAGCTGTATTAACTTTTTGCAGAATTCAATCAACTCCTTATTTGCATTAACCCTTTTCCAGTCCATCCATGAAATGCTGTTGTCTTGGCAGTAGGAATTATTATTGCCTTCTTGGGTTCTTCCTGATTCGTCTCCGGCCAGGAGCATGGGGGTTCCTTGAGAAAGAAATAAAGTAGCCAAGAAGTTTCTTTTTTGCCTTTCTCGACGCTTTAAGATTTCTTTATTCTTAGTTTCTCCCTCAAATCCGAAGTTATAACTGAAATTATCATTTATTCCGTCTTTATTAGATTCTTGGTTCGCAAGGTTATGCTTATTCTTGTATGATACGAGATCTTCAAGCGTGAATCCGTCGTGAGAACATATATAATTTATACTAGTATGTGAACCTTTAGAACGAAGAAAATATAAATTGCTTGAACCGCTGATCCTATAAGCCATATCCGCTAGTTGTCCGGTGTCACCTCTCCAGAATTGCCTAGTGGTGTTGCGGTATTTATCGTTCCACTCTGAGAAAGGATCGGGGAAATTGGCTACCTGATATCCTCCATATCCTATATCCCATGGCTCTGCTATTAGTTTGACTCTAGATAAAATGGGATCATTGCAAATAGATTCCAGTAAAGGGTGATGTCTATGAAAATCCTTCTTCCCTCTGCCAAGAACGGTAGCTAGATCAAACCTGAATCCGTCAACATGCATTTCATTGACCCAGTATTTTAGGCTGTCAATAATAAGCTGCACTACACACTGGTTAGTAGTATTTATAGAGTTACCGGTACCTGTATAATTTTCGTAATTATTCAAATTGTTCGCTTCAAAACGGTAATATGAAATATTGTCAATTCCTCTAAATGATAATGTGGGTCCGATATTGCTTCCCTCAGCTGTATGGTTGTATACAACGTCAAGTATTACTTCGATTCCTTCTTGGTGGAATGCCTTTACCATGTTTTTAAATTCAACTACCTGCTGACCGTTTTTCCCCGTACTAGAAAACCGCGAATCAGGGGCGAAAAAACCGATAGTGTTGTAACCCCAGTAATTAGTTAGCCCTTCGTTCAAAAGTCTTTTCTCAGAAACACTATGATGAATAGGCATTAATTCAACTGCGGTTATTCCTAGTGATTTTATATATTTAATAGCCGGAGGGGAGCATAGGCCTGCATAGGTGCCTCTTTTTGACTCGGGTATCTCAGGATTTTCTATAGTAAATCCCTTAACATGCAGCTCATAGATTATTGTGTCAGACCATGGGATTAGTGGATTGCTATCATTGTCCCAATCAAAGCTTGTATCTACAACTACACTTTTTGGCATGTATGGCGCACTATCTCTCTGATCAGCAAAAATCTCCAACTCAGCAGTATATCTAGCAAAATCATTATGGATATCATTTAACTTCATTTCTCCGTTTATTGCTCTTGCATAAGGATCTATTAGAAGTTTGTTTGGGTTAAATCTTAGTCCAGAATAAGGACTGTATGGGCCATAAACTCTGTATCCATATAGCTGCCCCGGCTCTAAACCGGGAATATAGCAGTGCCATATGTTTTTAGTTCTGGAATCAATTTTGATTCTAGCATATTCGCTCTGTTCACTATCACTAGAGAATAGACACAGTTCTACCATTTGAGCGCGTTCGGAGTAGATAGCAAAATTTACCCCTTTACCGTCCCATTTTGCACCAAGAGGTTGATTATTCCCCGGCCTTATTTTTAAGGGTTTTAACTCATTCGTCACAATATTGTTTTAGGAACTTTGTATTTAAATCTACATATATTAGGTTTGCAAATATTATGCCACTTTAGGCTCAAATTTAAAAAAGAGCACACCTAAAGGTGGTAGACATATGTCAATATAGTTATTTCCCTCGCCGTTAGCGTCGGTTTTTGTCTCTACTCTGCCACCGTTACCAACTCCGCTGCCCCCATAAATTAGGGCATCGCTATTTAAGCATTCCCGCCAATAGCCTCTGGTGGGAACATGGATTTTATAACTTTCTCTAACAACGGGTGTGAAGTTGCAAACTACTAATATTACATCAGAATCTTTATTAGATTTCCTAATAAAACTTATTATGCTGCTTTCATTGTCATCAACATTTCTCCATTCAAACCCTTCAGAAGAAAAATCGATTTCATACAATGCTGGTTGGTCTTTATAAAAACTATTAAGGTCACTAACCCATTTTTTGATGCCAGCGTTTAAAGGGTTTTCTAAGAGATGCCAATCCAAGCTTTTCTCATGGTCCCATTCACTCCATTGACCAAATTCTCCACCCATAAAGAGCAACTTCTTCCCAGGATGCCCAAACATATAGCCATACAGTGCTCGAAGATTAGACGCTTTTTGCCATTCATCCCCAGGCATTTTGTTAAACAGTGAACCCTTTCCATATACAACTTCATCATGAGACAGAGATAATACGAAGTTTTCATTAAAGGCATAAATCATGCTGAATGTAAGCATGTTATGGTAATATTTTCTGTGTATAGGATCTTTACTGAAGTATTCGAGCGTATCGTTCATCCACCCCATATTCCATTTCATTCCAAATCCTAGCCCCCCGACATCTGTAGGTTTAGATACCATCGGCCATGCCGTAGATTCCTCAGCAATTGTTTGTATACCAGGGTAGGTGGTATAAGTAGATTTGTTCAATTCTCTTATTAAGTTTATTGCTTCCAAGTTCTCATTGCCACCATGCTCGTTTGGAATCCACTCCCCATCGTTTCTGCTATAATCCAGATATAGCATGGAAGCAACGGCGTCTACTCTTAAAGCATCGATGTGGTATTTATCAAGCCAGAATTGCGCACTGCTAATCAAAAAAGATTTAACTTCATTTCTGCCGTAATTGAATATGTAGCTATCCCAATCAGGGTGATACCCTTTTCGTTTATCCTCATGTTCATAGAGATGAGTTCCATCAAAGAAATGGAGCCCAAATTCGTCTCCGGGGAAATGAGAAGGAACCCAGTCGAGTATTACTCCAATGCCGTGTTGGTGTAAGTGGTCAACTAAATACATGAAATCTTGAGGTGACCCATATCTGCTGGTTGGTGCAAAATACCCGGTGGTTTGATATCCCCAGGACCCATAGAAAGGGTGCTCCATTACCGGCATAAATTCCACATGTGTAAAGCCCATCTCCCTTAAATATTGGGCAAGCTCAACGGCTAGTTCTCTATAGTTTAATGATCTATTTCCCTGTTCGGGGATTCTTTTCCAAGAACCTATATGTAGCTCATATGTAGACATGGGAGAGTTCAACGAATTATGTTCTTCTCTATTCTTTAACCACTCTTCATCATTCCAAGCATAGTCTAATTCCCTAACTATTGAAGCAGTTTTAGGAGGGGTCTCCCACTTAAAAGCAAAGGGATCTCCTTTTTCCACTTTGTAATTATTAACTTTGGAAACTATATTGTATTTGTATAGGGTATTTTCTCCTAAGTTAGGTATAAACCCTTCCCAGATTCCTGATTCATCCCATCTTACACTAAGTGGATGTGATTTCTTGTTCCAACCGTTAAAGTCTCCTATAACAGAAACATATTCAGCATTAGGAGCCCATACTGCAAAATGCGTTCCCTTTACACCATTTAATTCCAATATATGAGAGCCTAATTTATTATATAGGTTGTTATTGCTGCCTTGTTTGAATAAATATATGTCGTAGTCGGTAATAAAAGTTGGATGGTTAATTACGTTTGCGAGAGTTTTCATATGGATATTGTAATATTTTTAATTTCCCGATGTTGTGTTTCTATTATACACAGTAATACTAAAAGTCTAAGTGTCCCAGCTTTGTAGTCTGATAGGAATTAAATATATTTACTTTTTCAATTGCTCACCATTTCCCAAACAATATATCTTCTGGTTAATCTATATTCTTAATGGGAGTAGATTTTGATGATTAAAACCAATGTGAACTTTGCAAGAGAAGCGACTTCGTTAAGTGAGAGAATTGTTCAATACCTAAAGTATTCTATGGGGAAAAGAATCTCCGATGCATCCTCAGAGGATATTTTCTATTCTCTTGGGCTTGCAGTAAGAGAGATCATGATTGACAGTCTTTTTAAGACTGAGGATCGTTACAACAATAAAGATGTTAAAAGTATGTACTATCTATCATTGGAATATCTTATAGGCAGATCTCTTTCAAATAACTTGATCAATCTTGGTATATACGATCTTTGTAAAGACGCACTTGAAAAAATTGGGATACAACTTTCTGACCTTATTGAGACTGAATCAGATGCCGCTCTTGGGAACGGAGGACTCGGAAGGCTGGCTGCTTGCTTCCTGGATTCTATAGCTACTTTGGGCATGCCCGGTTTTGGTTACGGTATCAATTATGAATATGGCATATTCAAGCAAAAAATAGTAAATGGATATCAGATTGAACAGCCTGATTATTGGCTAAGAGAAGAATCCCCCTGGCTGATTGAAAAGAGTCACGAAGTTTGTATTGTTCCACTTTATGGAAGAGTAGAGATAGAAAAAGACGTCAATGGTAACTACAGACCGTTTTGGAAAGATTGGAAATTCTTATACGGTGTTCCTTATGATATGCCGATAGTTGGGTATGGAGGTAACACGGTTAATTATTTAAGACTGTACTCAGCCAGGGCGTCTAATGAATTTGATATGAACATTTTTAACAGTGGAGATTATGTAAAAGCTGTAGAACAAAAAACAACATCTGAAGTTGTCTCTAAGGTCTTATATCCATCTGATACTGTAGATCAGGGAAAGGAGCTTCGAGTATTACAGGAATACTTCTTGGTCTCTTGCTCTATGCGGGATATTGTAAGGCGTTATATGAAAAGAAATAATAGTTTTGGAAAGTTTGCTTCAAAAGTGGCTATACAGCTTAATGACACCCACCCCGCACTAGCTATAGTAGAGTTAATGAGGATATTAGTTGATGAAAATAGTATGCCTTGGCATAGGGCATGGAATATAACTGAATCAACCTTTGGCTATACCAACCATACTTTACTCCCCGAGGCTATGGAGACATGGCCGCTTTCTCTCTTTGAGCGTATACTGCCGAGGCATCTTCAAATTATCTATGATATCAATAAGCAATTTCTTAATAAGGTTAGCTCAAAATGGCCAGCCGATATGGGACGCATAAGTAGAATGTCGATCATTGAAGAGGGTTCTACTAAACAAGTTAGAATGGCCCATCTCTCCATAGTTGGAAGTCATTCCGTAAATGGTGTAGCAGCTCTTCATTCTAAACTTATAACAACCGATTTGGTGCCCGATTTCTTTGAGATGATGCCTAAGAAGTTTAATAATAAAACAAATGGAATTACTCAGAGAAGATGGCTGCTAAATGTTAATCCCGAATTAGCGGGACTAATTTCCAATACTATTGGCGACGCCTGGATTACAGATCTTTACAAGCTCAAGTCACTTGAAGATTATGATGAGAATGATGAATTCGTCTATAATTTTCAGCAAATAAAAAATAATAATAAACAACGTCTATCGGAATACATTTTCGATGTGACACATATAAAAGTCAATCCGGAATCTCTCTTTGATATTCACGTAAAACGGATCCATGAATATAAACGTCAACTTCTAAATATTATGCATATCATCCATCAGTACTACAGCATAGTCCAGGATGGATTGACGCTTAAAGCGCCAAAGACCTATGTGTTTGCAGGAAAAGCTGCGCCTGGTTACTGGGCGGCTAAGAATATTATTAAGCTTATTAATAATCTTGCCCAATTAGTAAATAATGATAAGAGGGTTAATGATCAAATCAAAGTTGTTTTCTTGCCTGATTATAAAGTTTCGCTTGCTGCTAAAATAATCCCCGCAGCTGATGTTAGCGAGCATATCTCTACCGCCGGTAAAGAGGCTTCAGGTACCAGCAATATGAAGTTTGCTCTAAATGGTGCACTCACTATAGGAACTCTCGATGGAGCAAATATAGAGATTATGGAAGAAGTGGGGCAAGAGAACATATTTGTTTGTGGATTAAAAACAGAAGAAATAAAGGAGCTAATAAAGACAAACAGTTATGATCCTTATCATCTGTATGAGAACAATAATTATATAAGAAGAGTAATGGATTCTTTTAAATCAGACGCATTATGCCAGAAAGAACCCGGTTTGTTTAACTGGATATATGAATCATTGGTACATAATGGAGATGTCTATTACCATCTTGCCGATTTTGAATCATATGCAGAGACGCAGAAGAAGATTGAGCTTGAGTTCACTAATAAATCAAAGTGGACAAAAAAAGCTATATTGAATGTCGCACGTATAGGAAAGTTCTCAAGTGATCGTACTATATCAGAATATGCAAAAGATATATGGGGTATTAAAAAGTATTTAGATTAAGCTTGAGAATCTTTGAAGTTCTAAGCGTGGTTTATACAAGAGATTCTTGATTTTACAAAGAAAAAATAAGGTCTTTTCGTATTAGAATTACCGTTTCTCCTACGAAAAGACCTTATCAACTGTTTTTCCTAATCGACAAACTATATTTCAATGGTCTATGAATTAGGTGAGGAAACTCTTAATTTCTGTACAACAAAAGAGTCACCTGCACTAGTTGCGACATACCCACCGGTACTCTGTTTATCAGAGTTTAGCTTTTGTACTGTAAGTGCGTCTGCCGCGCTTGTGGCTACATACCCACCTTTGGACTGTTTGTTGGAATGCAACTTTTGTACTGTAAGTGCATCTGCTGCGCTTGTGGCAACATATCCACCTTGAATCCACTGATTTGAATCCACCGCTAATGCTGGAATACTAAGTCCTACTACTAACGCTCCTGCTAAAAGTAACTTCTTCATTTTACTACCTCCATTGTTATCGGGGTTAACCCGTATTTTTTGTACTCACCAATTTAGTTGCAATTGCAACTAGAAAGGATTCCCAAATTTTGAAAATTGTTGAAAAAAGAGGACCCGGGCTATTGTAAGCCCTAATAATTAATGAAAATTATCTTTTATCTGATTTAAACTAATACATATTGTATGACTATATAATCTGTATTAGAGAAATTTGTAGACTTGTAAGGAAAGCAAAAGCCTAGTATGGTAGACTCACTATATACATAAATAGATTTGGCTCCATTTTAGCTATTAATAACGAACACGAGACATATATTAATTATGTGTTGCTAAACTCAGAATCATATGTTATGGTTATTACAGAGTTTGCAGTAGTTCTAGTTTCACCGAAGATATACATCTGACAGTAATTCCGGACCACTAGCACAACCTAATATACATAAGGAGGTTAATCGAACATGGCAGAACGTGAGATTGGCACTGTAAAGTGGTTCAATTCTACCAAAGGCTTTGGTTTCATTGAGCGTGAAAATGAGAAAGATGTATTTGTTCACTATAGTGAAATTGATGATACGGGCTATCGTTCCCTAGATGAGGGACAGCGCGTAGAGTTTACTGTTGTTGATGGTCAAAAAGGCCCTCAAGCTCAACAAGTAACAATAGTTTAATGTAGAAAACAAAAAGTGCGCTGTATTTAATAATACGGCGCACTTCCTTAATTTAAACCCCCTTATAAACTCCCTGAGTAAATTTTTTTCACATAAATACTCAATTATTATTTCAATGATTCTCAGTTAACTACTTAATATCTTTACATATTGACACTTGAGAACCTATATGCTATCTTCAATCAGAGTTTGCAGTAGTTCTGGTCCACCGAAGATTACCATCTGAAAGAGATTTTGAACCACTAGCACAACCCAATATATATAGGAGGTTAATCGAACATGGCAGAACGTGAGATTGGCACAGTAAAGTGGTTTAATTCTACAAAAGGCTTTGGTTTCATTGAACGTGAAAATGAAAAGGACGTATTTGTTCATTATAGTGAAATTGACGCTACAGGCTATCGTTCCTTAGAAGAGGGACAGCGTGTAGAGTTCACTGTAGTTGACGGCGATAAAGGGCCTCAAGCTCAAAACGTTACTTTAGCTTAAAGTAGACAATAGACTTAACTTAGACTATAAAAGAAGTGCGCTGTAGTAACTACAGCGCACTTCTCCTTTTTTTACCCTATTTAGTTCTCAATAAATTCCTAAGTAATACCAGACAGCGATAAAACAGTTCTTAGATTATTACAAGCTATTAAAAATTATTAATCGAAGATCTTACGCTGCCCATATTCATTCTCGGTTTACTTAGAATTGCAGACATTTCCGAAGGTTGATTTAATTTAGGTATATCTGCTTTGAATGCAAAGTTGGTGATAGGTTTGTCTAAAACCCAGTCTTTCATAATTGCTATGAACTGTGGTTGTCCAGGAAGTTCTTTATAGGTTATCACTAACTTCCTAGGGATTTGACGTTTACCAACCTCAACCCATATTTGCCAATCAATATCGTTCTGAACAAAAGCAAGATGATCGCATCGAACACCGAAAACTTTGCTTGTGCCGAAGTAGCTGCCGGAAACTACATTTTCAGTTAGAGCGCGAAAAGTATTGATAAAAAGAAAGTCACTTAACGCAGGTGTGAAGTTATACTGTTCTTTTAATTTTTTTAAAGCTTGATCTATTGTAGCAGGTAATGTTGCGGTTGAAACAAGGTTTGTGGGTAATTCAAGAATTGTTACCATCCCATTATCAAACCAGAGTTTGTAACCTCCCAGATCGCTTACATATTCAATAGTCATATTTCCTTTCTTCTTTAAATAAACTTTCTCTTCAGCTGAATATTGTATTTTTCTGTTTGAGTTGACCAATTGATCAAACATTACTTCTGCTTTAAAAGTGTATTCATCTTTGCTGCCAAGAAAATAACTCATATTTTGAAGAATCTCAGCTGCTTGGGGATCAATGTTCGGATTTGTACTCTGGGCAAGAGCATTACTGTATATTTGATTTGTAATGTTCAAATTACCAATAACGCCATTTATCATAAAAATAGCAAATAAAAACATAGCCATTCTATTTAAATCCATTCTCATCTCTTTAAACATATCCTATCTCCTCTGTTCTCGTTATATAATCTCAAAACAAGTTTGAAACATTGAAGTTTCGCTCCGCCTTCTGTGTAATTTATCATACTTCATTCCCAAATTTTAGACAAGAGTATTCTCGATCTGAATTTCTAAATGTCAAGGATTGACTTTAAGTCTATAAGGTGAAATAATCAGCATAAACTAGGTGGTAATTTTAAAATAATAAAACTTTGTGGTTGGAGGAAATTCAATATGAAACGTTTGTCTGTATATATTGTATCAATTTTGCTTAGTTCTGTGTTTGTTGCAATGCCGGCTTTTTCTCAAAGTTTCAATTTCCCATTTAATGACACTATGACGACACCCTTTGGCCCTGCATTTGCTGATGTAATTCTTGAACCTGTTAATTTCCTGCCATGTGAAGGCGGACCGATAGCGCTTTGTTATTATTCGGGGCCAGCAGATGGAAGTAACCCAGTTGAGCTGTCACTGCCTTGTGAGCTAACACTCGACGGCACAGCAGCAAACTGTGAGTGCTTTGAAGTACCCTACGGGAAATATTTTGTCGATATTAACGCTATCTTAAATTTGGATATCTATAATGATACGATCGAGCAATGCGGTAAAAGTGGCATCCTTTGTCAATCTTCAAATTCTGCGCCAGTTTGTACAGCAATTAATAACGGCACATTCATCCCGGGCACTGATATGATATCCGCATTCAGTTTTGCATGTGTGAATTCAGAGGGTATAGGCAGTACAAATTGTGAGGATAAGACCTTATATGCAGGCTGTATGACCGCGCCTTGTACCAGGACTTCAGAAGAAGGGATAGTGAATTGTCTCTGCCCTACTTTTGACGGTCCGTTTCAGATAGGTCTCAATGATCAGACATGTAACCTGTCTGGGGACAATGTATGGTCTGCGGCATATAATCCAAATGTAACTGGAACCAGCCCTACACCTCCTGTAGGGGGCTGTATCCCTGACGCTCCACCTTCTTTGGGCGGATGTCCACTTTTGACTAAGAATAATATCCCTGATCCTCCATCCAATATAGACTGTGGTAAGGTATGCCAAGAGTATGAGGATTGTAAGGGGTCAGACGGTATAGAAATTGGATTTACCTGTGACGCGACGCTTTGCACATCAGCTTGTAATGACCAAGACCTGGTTGATTTAGCCTGTACAGGTCTTCAGGCTTGTGCACCTACAGAAATAATTAAGCTGGAAGAAGAAGTCGGCTGCAGTTGTTGTGCTAGTCAGATTTGTGGATGTGATGCAAATTCCAAGACTGAACAGGCGGTTTTTGATTTGAATCAGAGACAGCGTAATAGAGGAATAACGCCGCAGTGTGATATAAACGACACTCTTTGTGGGGAGAACACTAATAACGGCAGCAGTTCATCATGTGCTTTAGCTCCTGCCGGAGCTCAGAAGTCGTTTCCTTTATATCTCTTGGTAATTGGTTTAATAGCGCTAAGGAGATTTAGGAGAAAATAAAGGAGCTAATTATTACATTGCTTTAAGGTAGGGGTTCGTTGATAATACGAATAGCGGCGAATTCCTGAACGGAGGGCATCATATTATGAGAAAAATATTATTTGGATTTATTGTTACTGTCTTTATAATTGCATGCGCTATATATGTATTTCCTGTTTCCGGGGATTGTAAGGATTGTAATCAAGGTAAAACCTGTAGCACGTCCTACGATTGCGGTGAAATAGGGGTGTGCTACTGCCAGTACTCATATGAAACCGAGGAAGAGACAGGTGGAGGCATTCCAGCTAACGGAACATGCTACTTTGAATAAGGGGGCACGGTCTCTATTTGCAGTCTTTAGTCCACACTGCGAGTAATGAGTCGAAGTCTCTAAGTAGCGGTGGAACATCTTGTGGTGAGATAAGAATCTCAATGGGAACTACTGTTCCCTGATAAGCGTTAAAGGTGTCTTTGCTTGAATATTCCAAAACGCTTCCGGATAAGTCAGTACCTGATAATTCTTGATCTTTATATTTAACATAAGCTGCAAAGGGCTTACTTCCTGTATCGCCCACATCACCGATTGGTCCTACACTCATATTGTCGGAATTCAGATGCACGTCATTTCCAAGTATTGATTTCATTCCTGCTTTATCAGTTGCTAATATAAGCAATCCCCCACCAGCTTCTTCAAAAGAATCAAGATTGTTAATCTTATAGAAAAGCGGCTCAGTAAATTTGTTTGAGTTAGGCGCACGGCAAGCCAGAAGACCAGTTCCTGTGAAGTCACCTCGACTCTCTATGACTTCAACTGTTGGAATAACTAAAAAACATTCCGCACTACAAACTAAATCTTGTGGTATGGACTCTTTAGGCTTTCTCTGAGATTCACCGATAATATTTTTTAGGAATTTTGAAGTTGATTCAGAGATTTTTTGAATTGGTGTTTTTACATTAAATCCTTCGGTCTGAGCATATGAAATACTGCCTAAGATTACAAATAATAGTAATATTATGAAATTAATCCTGATTACTTCTAATTTATTCTTCATATTGATACTCTCCAAGTACGCCAATTTTGTAAACAGAGTTACAGACTAAATTATTCTAGTAAAGTTAAGATGTTGTTAAGGACTGGTTAAGAGTTTATTCGGAGGCTCTATAATTTTCAAGGCACGGCAACCAGGGTAAATCAGTAATTCCAGGTTCATATCCCAGTTGTTTTATCAATGTTGTAACTTGTCCCCTGTGATGAGTTTGGTGGTTAAACATGTGAGTTGCTAAAACCCATGTAGGCAATTTTTTGCTAAATTTCTCTACATTACTCACATAGTCAAAAGGTTGATCCAAAACCTCAGGAGTGAGTGATTGTGCCCAAACTAGAATTTCAGAATCCATCTTCTTCTGTGCAGTTTGCAACTCACCGAAATTATCAAAGTGGTCTTTGCCAATCTGCCGGGGGGTAAATTTGTTGTCACGGAGTCTCTCAATCCAGGCTAGATCGCCTAAATAGATATGGTTAAGTGTGCTATGAATAGATTTGAAAAAAGCACCTAAATCCTTTTTTCTTGATTCATCCG
>SPCL01000016.1 GCA_004525335.1 Thermodesulfobacteriales bacterium | reverse complement strand
TCTATACTTTCTGGTTAAACCCTCTTGTTTAATAATCTTGCCAATCGTTCGTACCGGAACCACTAAACCTTCCTTTGCCAACCTCCAGTGTAATTTCAGAGCACAGAGCTTGGTCTTCTTTCTTTTTGTAATTACTCTTTCTTTAATCCAGATAGGTGTCTCTTCAGGACTAGTCTTAGGTATAGTCGCTTTGGGTTCCAAAGCTTTCTCTCCACCTCTTTTGTATACCGCTACCCATCTTTCCAGACTCCTTTTGCTGTGTGGACATACCTTAGCCACATCTACTAACCGCACCTCCCCTCTCACTATGTATGGGTAATACCCATCTCAACCTCTCTTCTTTAATTGTTTGTGCCATATATATCCCCATTTCCCCATTCTAGGGGAAACCGCCATATGTCCTTGCACATTACCTAGTTATCTTGCAATTGTTTGAGTAGGATATTATTATTCCCTGTTATTATTATATTTCACGAAGTAAGGCGGAAGCGTAACATTTGATGATTTCTTACCCTTCTTGATATGGCGGAGATTCTATATTGTTTAGATCAAAATCTGTTTACCAATACTGCGCAATATTAATTGTTCTCATTTTAGTATCCTGCTCTCACGGCGTTCCGGAATTTGATCCCTATAAAGAGGCGTCGCCCGCTCCGGGTGAAGAGTGGATTCCAACAGAGAAAGAACAAGAAAAGGCCTTTGAACTAGAAGAATTACCAACCATTCCTCAAGAGTTAGAAGCTGAGGCGGATAATCTAAGGCTATCCCAACTTGTAGATATTGCTCTAGCTAACAATCCGACTACTCAAATTGCCTGGCAAGATGCAAGGGCCACTGCCGCCGCATGGGCAGAAGCTAGAGGCTTATATTATCCACAGATTACAGGAAATGCCGGATATTTTTATGCAAGAGACGGGGGGTCGTCAGCGGGTGGTGATGCGTTTACTGAACAGTACGGAAATGCCGGACTTTCCCTTAGTTACCTTTTACTGGATTTTGGTGGTCGTGAAGCACAGATTGATGCTGCAAGATTAGCACTAGTTAACGCTAATTGGAACCAGAATCAGGCTATCCAAAATGTTTTAAATAAAGTCGCTGTAAACTTTTATACCTACATAGGCGGTAAAGCTCTTGTCATAGCGGATGAAACAAATCTTGAAGAAGCACAGACCAGCCTTCAAGCTGCAGATCTAAGATTAGAAGCCGGTGTTGGAACCCTCCCGGACGTTTTACAAGCACGGGCTACTCTAGCCCAGGTTCAGCTTCAATTTGTCGAAGATAGAGGAAACGTCGCAATCTTCAAGGGTAACTTAGCTACATCAGTTGGCTGGCCTTCTAATACAGAATTTGATGTTTCTGACCCAACAGATGAGCTTCCAATAGATGCACTTGCCGACAATGTAAATGATCTTATCGAAGTGGCGATGAACAATAGGCCTGATGTTGCAGCAGTGCAAGCTAGCGTAAGGCAAAAGCAGGCTGAACTTAGAGAAGCTAAATCCGAATTTTTCCCTGAGATCTCTGCCACTGCGCAATTATTAAGATTCTGGGTAAGGCCTGAGGGTGAGTCAAGCGAATTCTTTACCAATTATTTAGTAGGGGTACAGCTTCAAGTTCCAATCTTCCAAGGTTTTACGATTATAAACTCTGTGCGTCAGGCAAGTGCAGAGCTTGAATCTGCCAAAGCAGCTCTAAGGCTTCAAGAACAAATTGTTATTGATGAGGTCTGGGCAGCGTATTACAACTTTAGAACTGCAGTTCAATCGCTTGAGGCGGCTAATGTGTTACTTGAAAGTTCGATAGAATCTTATGACGCATCGCTCGCCCGCTACCGCTCAGGCGTTGGTGATATAGTCGAGTTATTGAATGCGCAAACCACACTTGCGGAGGGTAGAGCCGAGCAGGTGCAGGCTACTACAGATATATTTACATCCTATGCTGATTTAATCAACGCTATGGGTACAGAAATTCTTTCTCCTGAAGAGATAGTAATTGAGGAGGATGTAGTTATCGATTCAAAAGGTGGAGAGGAGTTAATAAATGAGGAAAACTAATACTGATATCTCTTCAATAAGTTTTGTTTTTGTCGTGGCCCTAATAGCTATATTTACTATGAATTTAACAAGCTGTGGTAAGAGTGACAAGGATAAAGCCGCTCCGGAAATGACCGTTACTATAGCTCAAGCGAAGTCTGAAACGGTTCCTCTGTATTTGGACTATGTTGGTACTCTCCAATCCATTGAATCAGTCGATATAAATGCCAGGGTAGAGGGCTTTTTAGTTGAGAGGGCTTTTAAGGACGGGGCCGATGTTAAACAAGGGGATTTACTCTTTGTAATAGACCCTAGACCATTTGAAGCCGCACTTATAGCGGCTGAGGCGCAATTGGCGGAAGATATGGCTTCACTTTCTTATGCAAGAGAGCAGGTAAGTCGTTATAAGCCGCTTGTAGAAAAGGACTACATTACAAGAGACGCCTATGATGAGTATTTAACACAGGCTACTGAAGCAAGAGCAATAGTTGAGGCAGACCGAGCAAATGTGGTGCAAGCTGAGCTTAACCTGAGTTATTGCACAATGTATGCCCCTTTTGATGGACGTATCGGGAGGAGGCTTGTCGATATAGGAAATCTGGTAGGAGCCGGTGGTGAGGCCACTTTACTTGCCACAATTGTTCAGCTTGATCCAATATATGTCTACTTTAATGTCGCAGAGCGTGATATTCCCGAAATACTTAAGCAGCAAAATACTAAACCTCTGACTTTTAGTATAGTTCTTCCTGATGAAAGTAAACATCCTCAAGACGGCACTATAGATTTTGTAGACAATCAGGTAGATGTGACTACAGGAACTATAACTTTAAGAGGGATTGTTCCCAATACATCAAAAACGGTAATTCCAGGGCAATACGTAAAGGTGCAGCTCCTTTTGGAGCAGCAGCCTAACACAATAGTTGTTCCATCACAGGCAATAGGTGAGCAGCAGGGTGATACATATGTATATGTGGTAGGAGAAGATAATAAAGTTGAATTCAGAAATGTTACGGCTGGAGGGACTTATGGAGAACTCAGGATAGTAGAAAAGGGATTAACTTCGGGTGAGAATGTGATTGTAAATGGGCTTCAAAAAGTTAAGCCGGGGATTACCGTAAAAACTGAAACGCAAGCGGAAGCCGAGGCCGAGGCAAAGAAAGAAGCTGCAGCTTCACCTAAACCGACTGGTACGAAAGATAAGTAAGCTCTATTAATAGCTACAGGAGAAATATAGATTGGTTGATTTTTTTATTAACCGCCCAGTTTTAGCTACAGTACTTGCGATTCTGATAACTCTGATTGGCGGAATATCAATTCCTATTCTACCAATAGCTCAGTTCCCTGAGATCAGCCCGCCAACTGTAAACGTATCAGCAACATTCACAGGCGCCAGCTCTGAGGTTGTAGAAGAGACAGTAACAACTCCTATTGAAGAGCAGATAAACGGGGTTGAGGGCATGACCTATATGTCCTCAGATAGCTCAAACGACGGCACTATGTCTATCAACGTTACTTTTGATATAGGCTACGATCTTGATATAGCAGCTGTGGATGTTCAGAACAGAGTTCAGCTTGCAACTCCAAGGGTTCCTGAAGAGGTAAGTAAATACGGGATATCTGTAAATAAGCAGTCCACAAGTCTTATTCTTGCAGTCAACCTCATTTCTCCCGATGGAAGTAGGGACGACCTATTTCTTAGCAATTATATTGATATACACATATCAGACGTACTCAAGCGAATTCCAGGAGTGGGCAATCTCACCATTTGGGGTGAGCGGGAGTACTCTATGCGTATCTGGCTTGACCCAGATAAGCTTGCCAGTTTAGCTCTAACCACTACAGATGTCGCCAATGCTATTGAGGAGCAAAATGTTCAGGTAGCGGCGGGTTCTATTGGACAACCTCCAATTCCCAAGGGGCAACAGTTCCAGTTTACAATTACAACATTAGGCAGATTAGAAACCGTCGAAGAGTTTGAAGACATAATAATAAGGGCCAACCCGGACGGCTCGGTAGTCCGCATAAAGGATGTGGCTACAGTTGAATTAGGGGCGGAAACTTATACAACCAAAGCAGAGTTGGATGGCGGTAATACCGTTGGCATAGGTACTTACCAGCTTCCTGGTGCAAATGCTCTTGATTTGGCAAAAGAAATACGGGCTGCTATGGAGCTTTTGAAGGAAAATTTTCCCTCCGGAGTTGATTATGCGATAATTTACGATACAACCGAATTTGTAACAGAGTCAATAAAAGAGGTTGTGATAACTCTCTTTGAAGCATTCATACTTGTCTTTATTGTAGTATTTATATTCCTTCAGAATTTCAGAGCTACACTTATTCCAGCTATTACTATCCCTGTTTCTCTGATCGGCACGTTCGCTCTAATTAATGCTTTGGGTTTTTCAATTAATACGTTGACTTTATTCGGTCTTGTTCTCGCAATAGGTTTGGTTGTGGACGATGCAATTGTTGTTGTAGAAAACGCCTCACGACTAATTCAGGAGAAGGGTGTTTCTTCCCGTGAAGCTACAAGTGCAGCGATGAAGGAAGTAACGGGACCTATTGTCGCCACATCACTTGTTCTTATGGCTGTTTTTGTTCCTGTATCTTTTATGCCTGGAATTACAGGTCAGCTCTACAGACAGTTTGCGCTCACTATAGCCTGCTCGGTTGCTATATCTACAATCAATGCATTGACCTTAAGCCCTGCACTTTGCGCGCTCTTCTTAAGAAAGGAAACCGGTAAAAAGTTCTGGTTCTTTAAAAAGTTCGATCAGGGGTTTGACTGGTTCAAAGATAGGTATCACGGCTGGGTCGTGGCTTTAACAACTAGATGGAAAATTGTTGTAGGCGTTTTCGCAGCACTTATGGTTCTTACATATTTCATATTTACTGTCGTGCCTACCGGTTTTGTTCCGGAAGAAGACCAGGGATATTTCATTATTAATGTTCAGGGTCCAGAAGGCTCATCACTTGAGCGTACCGAAGAGACGATGCAAGAAGTGTATAACATTCTTATGAGTACTCCTGGTGTTGCTCATATAGTTTCGATTGCCGGGTTAAACTTTTTGACTTCGGCATCTGATTCTAATACCGGTGCGATGTTTGCAGTTCTAGAGCCCTGGGGCAAAAGGAAATCCTATGCACTAAGCGTATTCGGCATTATAGAGAGGGTGCGAAAAGAGTTTGCGGGCATCCAAGGTGCGGTTGTGGTTCCATTCAATGCTCCTCCAATACAGGGTTTAAGCTCAACAGGTGGGTTCCAATTTGAGCTTGAAGATAGAAGTAGTTTGGGTATACAGACATTAGCTAATGTAACAAATGAAATGATTGAGAAGGGAAATCAAACACCTGAGCTTACAGGTCTTTTCAGCTCTTTTACAGCAGATGTTCCTGGCATATATGTAGAACTAGATAGGACAAAGGCTAAAACACAAGGTATAGCGATTTCTGATATATTCGATACCTTGCAGGCTTATCTGGGCGCCCTATATGTAAATGATTTTAACAAATTCGGGCGTGTCTATAGAGTTTTTATGCAGGCAGAAGACAGCTACCGTGCCAAAGTGGATGATATATCCAGGTTATATGTACGGACACAGGCAGGCGATATGGTTCCCTTAAGCACATTGATTGAGGTTAAAGAGATAGTAGGGCCTGAGACAGTTACTCACTATAACCTATACAGATCTACCGAGATAGATGGTGATTCGGCGTCTGGTTACAGCTCAGGGCAGGCAATTGCAGCCATGGAAAAGCTGGCCGAAGAGGTGCTGCCTGAAGGTATGGGGTACGAGTGGTCAGGTACGTCTTATCAGGAGATTAAAGCGGGTAACATAGCTCCACTGATCTTCGCCCTATCAATTGTGTTCGTATTCTTATTTTTGGCTGCTCTATATGAGAGCTGGGCAATGCCGTTTATGGTCATGCTGGCTGTACCGCTTGCGCTTTTGGGAGCTATGCTTGCACAGTATTTTAGAGGGCTAACAAATGATGTTTATTGCCAGATTGGGCTAGTTATGCTGATAGGTCTTGCGAGTAAGAACGCAATTTTGATAGTTGAATTCGCTAAGCAGCGTAGAGAAGATGGGCTCCCTGTGATAGAGGCTGCAATGCAGGCTGCTATGATAAGATTGCGCCCTATTTTAATGACCGCGTTTGCTTTTATCCTCGGAGTATTTCCTTTGGTGATCGCAAGCGGCGCTGGTGCACAGAGCAGGCACTCTCTTGGTACTGCAGTGTTTGGCGGAATGATACTTTCCACCATGCTCAGCTTAATCGTAGTCCCGGTATTTTATGTAGTTATTGAAAACTTAAGAGAACGAAAACCAAAGACTGTTACATAAGCATTGTCTTAGTGTTTAGTGTAAGCTGAATGTAAATAAACATTTCGTTTGAGACCCATATGGTTCATGCCAATACGTTAACCCACCAAACAGGTCACAAGTTTTATCTCCATATATCCATTTTAGTTGCGTCAATGGGCGGATTTTTGTTAGGATACGATACCGCCGTAATTTCTGGCGCGATTCTATTTATTAAAAAGCAATTTGCAGTATCCCCTTATTTGGAAGGGGTGATAATCAGCTCACTTTTCCTGAGCGCAATGATAGGTGCCCCTCTGGGCGGTACGATTGCTGACAAAATTGGCAGAAAAAAAGCTCTAATTTTTGCGGGCATACTGTTTTTCATAGGCTCACTAATGATGGCTTTTGCACCCACAATTCCCATGCTGATCTTAGGACGCATAATAACGGAAATTGGTTTGGGTACTGTATCCATTATAGCTCCTCTTTATATTTCAGAACTATCCACCACCTCAAATAGGGGAAAGATGGTGTCTTTTAATATTCTTGGAATCACTTTCGGCGCTCTACTTGCCTATATCGTTAATTATGTTTTTTCACATGACGGCGATTGGAGATGGATGTTTGGACTTGAAGCGATGCCTGCATTTTGCCTTATCGTCGGGATGATCTTTTTATCTGAGACTCCTCGTTGGCTTGCAATACATTCCATTGAAGATAAAGCAAAGAGAGTTCTTCAGCATATAAGAGGTAATCAAGATATAAATGAGGAACTCAGTGCAATTGAATCAAGTATTGGTAAACATGGGAGTAGCTGGAGTGAGCTGCTTAAACCCTCTGTGAGACGTGCGGTCTTATTAGGAGTGGGACTTGCTTTCAGTAGGGGGCTTGCAGCGGCCAGTATCATTTTGTACGGGTACTCTCCCACTATCTTAGAGATTTCGGGGTTCAAGTTAGCCTCACTTGCCATACTTGCCACAGTAGGAATAGGAGTTGTAAATACAGTTATGACTTTTGTGACTATTGCGTTAGTTGATAGGGTAGGTCGTCGCCCATTAATGATAGTTGGATTGATCGGCGTAACTATAAGTCTCGTAGTAATAGGTATTACGTTTATGTTTGATGGAACTAGTGCCTATGTGAAGTGGATTACTATTGGTAGTTTGCTGCTATATGTTGGCTCATGGTCTTTGGGACCGAGACCGGTATTTTGGATATTGATATCGGAGATTTATCCTTTAAAAGTTCGAGCCAGAGGGATGAGTCTTGGGTCTCTTACTAAATGGGCTACAAACTGGCTGGTTACGTTTCTGCCACTTGTCGCGCTTATAGGAAAAACAGGTGCGTTTTGGTTCTACGGATTTTTCGCAATAGTGACCTTGCTAATTTTTTACTTCCTGGTTCCGGAAACAAAGGGCCAGAGTCTTGAAAACATAGAGGACCATTGGCGTGAGGGAAAACGCCCGAGTGAGATGGGGAAATAGCGCCAGATATAGAGCGCATCTATGTTTTTTCTTCCCTCCTATCCAAATCATCGTCGGTTAAATAATCTCTTTATCCCGAGTTCAATGAGGCCCTCGAAGGGTGAAATCCTAAAAGCTCCGTCCTTCGATTGAACTCAGAACAAATCCGAGCGAGCGCAGGATTTGGACACCCTTTCCTAAAATCACTAAAGTAACTTGCCTAGGCACACCCCGCATCCTGCATCACTTGAGTATTTCCCCTGTTTTTTCACTCCACAGAAGAAGGTCCAGCTCGTCTATATGAATCCCAATATTATCCGCGAATTCTTTAAGCTTAATCTCTGTTTCTAAATATTTATCTCTTGTAGCGGGTGGTTTCGGGTTATTGATGATCTTCAGTTCATAGAGGGTGTTCAGAATATGTTTATCTAAAATCGCATAGCCAGAATACCCTATATTTCTTAAAAAATGGCTGGATTCTTTATATCCAATACCCTTAATATCTTTATTCTTTGCAAAAAAGTCTCTTCTCTCAATAGGATTTTGAAATGATTTGAGTAAATCCTTAATTTTAAAATTGTGTTCACGCTTTAAATACTCTCTCGTGTGTACTATGTAGGCGGGTTTGGCGTTAGGGTATCTGTGTACGCCGTCTAGTCTTTTTCTAAGGCTTTTTAAACTACCGGAGGGAAGAATATCTCTCATTGCTTCTACTGATTTAAGTCCCATCTTTGCGCTTGCGCCTGCGGTACAAATACAAAACGTAAGCTCTTCAAATAATTTGTTGTCATCAGCCCGATCTATGATCTTACTGAAATCATTTAATCTTTTTTTGATTATATCCTTCTTTTCTATATAGGCCTGCTTCAGATTGTGAAAACTGTTTTCCATTTTAGATTCGAATATTAATTAGAATGGATAAAGAAGAAATTATTTGTAAATGGTTAATTTTTTGCCTGGTGAAAGACTGTTAGACGTTAGATTATTCCATTTTTTTATATTGGCAACTGTCACATCATGTTTGCTGGCAATCTCCCAGAGAGTATCTCCCGATCTTACTTTATAACTTACAGGGCCTCCGTTTGATGATGAGCTGTTAGAGCTATAGTTTCCATTTGGTATAGTCAAGGTTTGACCGATTCTGATTGAACTTCCGGGAATATTATTTGCACTCTTAAGTGATGCAACCTTTACTCCATGTCTCTCAGCAATGCCTCCCAAAGTGTCGCCTGATTTAACTTTATATTTGGATGGGGCACTACCGTTACTGGAAGAAGTGCTTGAGCTTGAATATGAACCGTTTGATCCAGGAATTGTCAGCGTCTGGCCGACTCTAATTGTAGAGCCTTGAATATTATTAGCACTTTTAATTGATGCCAGTGCAACCTCGTGTTTTTGCGCTATGCCTCCCAAAGTATCCCCTGACCTAACTTTATACTTACTAGAGCTTTTAGTGCTAGCTGTTTGTGTGCTTGAGCTTGAGGTAGATGTTCCATTAGCTATGTAAGGAATGCTGAGTATTTGTCCAGCTCTAATGCTTGAGCCTTTAATTCCGTTAGTTCTTTTTATTGTAGTAATGCTGACCCGATGTTTAGCCGCGATGCCGCCTAGAGTATCGCCTGATTCAACTTTGTATTTTGCAACTTTAGTGCTGTTTGTCGGTGTTGCATCATCTCCGGAATACCTGCCTGAAGCTCCTGGAATGGTCAGTGTCTGGCCTGATCGGATTAATGATCCTTTGATCCCATTTGCCCTTCTGATGGATACAGCGCTAACCCTATGTCTTGCTGCTATAGCGCCGAGAGTGTCTCCTGATTTAACTTTATACTTAACTGTAGAGGTCGTATTCTTGGATGATGCGTATGTTGTCTTGGTATAGCGACCCGGAATTTTCAATCTTTGCCCGACTCTGATAGTTGAGCTCTTAAGGCCATTTGCTCTCTTGATTTTAGAGACGTTAGTGCCGTATTTTGCAGCTATTTTGCTGAGCGTATCGCCGCGCTTTACCTTGTGTCTATATGTAGTACTTGTTTGGGCAATTTGTGGATTGACATTGGATAAGGAAGCAATCTGATGTTGCTTCTGTGTAACTATTGAGGCGTATCCAGGAGGTACATATATAGGGTAGGGGTTTCCTGGTGGCGTTGCATCATGTATTAAGGCAGGATTTAACTCTTTTAACTTTGTCGGGCTAACACCTATTACTCTTGCCACCTCACTCAAGCTCTTTTGAGGAGCAACCCTTATTGTTTCATAAGGCACTGGCTCATGATAACTAATTCCTACAAAACCGTATTTAGCCGGGTCTCTAGCGATTATTAATGCAGCCATTAGTTTCGGGACGTAATTTTTAGTTTCTTTTGGAAGTGTAAATTCTGAGATTTGCCAGAAATCATTTATCTGATATTTATCTATTGCGTTTTGTACTCGATCTTCCCCGCAGTTATATCCTGCCGCTGCAAGTTCCCAGTTCTGAAACATGGCATACAGATCGCTTAAATAATTGGCAGCAGCCTCTGTTGATTTGTTCGGGTCCATGCGTTCATCTACCCAGGAATCCACTCTAAGTCCGTAACGTTTAGCTGTAGGTTTAATGAACTGCCAGGGTCCTACAGCTGCAGCATGGGACCGCGCTTTTACATTAAATCCACTCTCAATCATAGCAAGATAGACTAAATCAGTCGGCATCCCGCGCTGCTGTAATATTACTTTCATATTAGGGATATATTTCCCTGAGCGGGCAAGCCATATGCTAAAGGACTCACGTCCACGGGTCTGAAAATAGGTCATGAAGTGCATGACCCTTTCGTTTAGTACAACCGGAATTTGCTTCTCATCATCCGGGGCTACGTCGGGGAGTTCTATGAATATATTCTCAAAATGATAGTAAGTTTTCCAAGCTTGAATGTGTGGGTTTAAGAAAAAGAAGCTGGGCTTTATGTTATCTTGGTTTCTATAGTTTCTAGCGTAGTAGTCTGTGTCCACATCGACCATCTTAATATCCGGGTTATTATAATTATCCATGCGTATACCCGGCATCGTGGATTGGGATGAATTTGGCGAATAGTTTTTATTGCCGCATCCAATTGTGAATAGCAGCAAAAGAGTGGCTGAAGTTAAAAAATACCTATAAAACATTGATCTTTTTTTATCATAATTTGGCTTAGAAGTCAATGTTTTAGGGCTCAAAATTAAGTTTTTCCCTTAAAAAAGCGAAGTTTGTATCATATGGCACTGAAATATGCTTTAAATTCACTAGGTTTCATATTTGTTAAGGCTGCAAGATTTTTAAGCTCTTTTCGGTCTTCAAGATCTTCTTTAGTGAGCTTTATCATGTACTTCTGAGCGACTTCAAATGATTCTGTATTGACATCCACAAATCGGATATTAGTTCTGTCAGTTTTAGGATTTATTACCTTCTCAAAGGGTATTGGAACTTTCTTGCCCTTTTGAATACTGATTAAAGCGCCTGATCCTCCTGCAAGCAGGAATTTTACAGCGCTATATCCTAAAGTCTTTGCATAACTTGCGTCAAAAGGTATAGGTGGGGCGGACCTCAGTTCATAACCTATTGTTGTATCCACTAACCTTGCATCCACACCTTTTTCTTTTAAAGCTTTTGTTGTTTGGTGTTTTAATATTTGACCTAAATCAACCTCTGATAGCCTTATTCTTCCATGCTCATCCATATTTAAATCAGTTAATTTCTGCAGATCATCTTCATCCAGCCTATCAGTTATGCCTTCAGCTAGTATTGCTACTCCATCTTCCCTGCCCATAAGCTTTCTTTTGATGATTGCGCCTTCGAGTATAATGACTATGTCCTTAAGAGATATTTTCTTTTTTCGAAATTCTTCGGGAATGATAGTTAATGTAGCGCCCGATGCTTTACCTATACCAAGAGCTAAATGGCCAGTTTTTCTGCCCATAGTTACTACAAAATACCATCTACTAGTAGCTTTAGCGTCTTCCATAAGGTGATGGACAAGTTCAGTGCCTATATGACGGGCAGTTTCAAAGCCAAAGGTTGGAATATATCCGGGTAGGGGCACGTTGTTGTCTATAGTTTTTGGTACATGAGCGATCTGGATTTTACCCTTTAATTCTTTGTGCAGTCTGCTGGCCAAATATAGAGTTCCATCTCCGCCAATAGTAATGAGATATTTGACTTGCAGTTTCTTTAAGCAGTCGATTGTATTTTTTAAGCCATTTGGAACAGATAATGGGTTTACTCTCGATATACCAATTCTTGATCCCCCGGTATTATGAATCCTCGAAGTTTTCCCAATCGTAAGGATTTCTATTTGATCGGTGTCCCCTTGGGATATCCATCTAAAGCCGTCTCTGATTCCAATAACCTCAACGCCTTGGTTTACAGCCTCTATAGTGGCTGCGCTTATTACTCCGTTAATTCCTGGTGCAGGCCCTCCGCCTACAAGAATTGCTAATCTCTGTCCTTTTTTCATTTTTGGCTGAACCATTCTAATTTGCTCCCACTGCTCAAAGCTACTATCTAGTGATAGTACCTTTCTGATTTTTGTTTAAAGTCATATTTGTTATTATGAAAGAATCGTGCCAGTATTAATCCTGCTACAAACCCGCCTATATGAGCCCAGATTGCTACCCCGCCTGTATCAACGGATTGATCTATGGAGCCGATTCCATTTAGAAATTGAATCACAAGCCACAAGAAAATTATAGCTGCTGCAGGTATGTATCTTATATTTTTTAAAAATAATATTTGAACCGGGTTTTTGAACTCGGAAATTGGGAAATAAGTAATGTAAGCTCCTAGAACTCCCGAAATTGCGCCGCTGGCCCCTAACATAGAGATTAGGGAGCCGAGGCTGGTTAATACGTAGAACAAAGCTGCAGCAAATCCGCATAATATATAAAAAGCCAGGTATTTAAGATGTCCTATTTTTATCTCAACATTACTTCCAAAAATGTATAAGAAAATCATGTTGCCAATTAGATGTACCCAATCCCCGTGTATAAACATTGAGGATAAAAAAGGGAAGAACCGTTCTGAGAGACCAACATTAGACGAGAATGAGAAAACTTTAGCTGGTATAAGCCCATATTCATGTATAAAGGGGTATATCTCTTCCCCAAGTGATTGTTCGTGGACAAATATCAGAATATTTACTGCTATTAGCGTAAGATTTATAATTGGAAATGAAGATGAAATCTTGTCTGTGTTTAGTTTGGACATTAGTTTCTAAGATTATACATTGCAATAGATGGCTTTAAAGCTTTTGTATATGTTTGAGATTTATAACACCATAATGTGAAAGCTCTGTGAAAGAAGGATTCTAACTTGAATTAAGATTAATTTGCACTTAAACTGCTAGGCGTTCTCTAGAGGCCCGAAGATTATGTTTCAGAAACTTAGATCAGACCTGGTTAAAGAGCTAAGCTCTATAAGACTCTTGTTGGTAAACGCTGACGGATTTAGTTCCAATGGCGCGAGCTCTTCAAAAAAGTTGGGCCTAAACGGCAACAGCATCGAGCTTCTAAAAGATGAAGGAGTCGAATGTATTGCCTTTTCCACCCAAAAATCTCAAGAAATTTCATCAGTAGCAGAGGGTTTGGGAATAGCACTTTACGAAGCAGTGTCAGAAAAAGCAGAATTTTATTCCAAAATGAAATCAGAATTATCCTTGTTGGATCATGAAATTGCCTTAATTTGCAGAGATGACGCTGACCTCCAAATTATGAAGAAAGTTTCTTTTTCAGCTTCTACATCTGATTCGCCACTAGAGATAAAATCCGAATCATACTACCCTACTTACGGTATTGGCAGCCATGCTGTTTGTGAGATAGCAGAGTTAATAATAAAGTCAAAGAGATATCCTGACGGCTGGTCTGAGTAGTTTTCCTTCTCCAATTTTACATCCACTTTCATATATATGATAAAATAGGCTGTAATGGATAGGGCCCAATTTACTTCATCTATTAAAGAAAAAGCCCGAGAGTTAGGCTTTAATTTGATAGGTATATCTCCTGTAGATTCTTTTCCTGAAAATCAGTTCTATAAAGAATGGTTAAATAAAGGGTTTTCGGGCGAGATGGCTTACTTGGAGAGAAATCCTGAAAAACGCGAAGATATACAAAACGTCCTTCCGGGCGCAAAATCAGTTATATCCTGCGCAATGAATTACAACACCGATTATCCATACTCTATTGAAAAAACTGATAAAACTAAGGGATGGATATCGCGTTATGCCTGGGGTGATGATTACCACGATACGATTAAGGACGGATTAAAGATACTAATGGATTATATAAGTTCTGAGTTTTCAGATGAAGTTAAGAGCAAATTGTATGTTGATACAGGTCCGGTATTAGAAAGAACCTATGGTAAATACGCAGGCGTCGGCTGGGTTGGTAAAAACACTTGTTTAATAAACCAGGAAATAGGATCCTGGATATTTCTTGGAGAAATTATCACAAACATCGAACTCGAATATGACACGCCCGCACCTGACAGATGCGGCACTTGTACGAGGTGCATAGACGCCTGCCCGACGGATGCAATTATAGAGCCTTATGTGCTTGATTCGAGGCTATGTATCTCATATTTAACAATAGAGCTCAAGGATAAAATCCCCTCTGAGCTTAGAGAAGGGGTTCAAAACAATATTTATGGCTGCGATATTTGTCAGGATGTATGTCCTTGGAATAAGAGAGCCCACGTTTCAGATAAAACTGAATTTCAGCCAAGAGAAGACTTATTCAATCCGGATTTATCCTATATATCTAAACTGACAGTGGAGGAATTTAGAAAACAGTTTAAAGGAAGCCCAATAAAAAGGACCAAAAGAAGAGGGCTTCTTAGGAACGCAGTGGTTGCCATGGGTAACTCGGGAGAAAAAGATTTCATTCCTTATATTAGAGAATGTTTGGGAGATGAAGAACCTCTAATCAGAGCTCATGCCGTATGGGCTTTATGGAAAATAGAGGGGGGGCAGGCTAAGAATATTCTAGTCAGCCATATGAAGACTGAGACGGATGAGATGGTTAATGATGAGATTGATGACATTTTGAGTTCGATTTAAAACGCCTGCATAATCAATTGGTAGTCAACTCAATTCTTTGTTACACTGTTTGCAATTATCAACACGACAAAATAGGTGCAAATGACTGATAAAATAAATGAAGTGATGAAGGCGAATGAAAACTTTTATCTTGCTATGAAAAGCGCGGATTTTGATAGAATGGAAAATATATGGGTCAACGATGATAGTGTGAAATGTGTTCACCCCGGCTGGCCTATGCTTCATGGTTGGGAGGCGGTTAGTGAGAGCTGGAAGAACATATTTGAAAACGAGGGAGCTCTTGATATTGAGCTTCAAGATATTGACTATGAGACTTGTGGGGATTCAGCCTGGGTAATTTGTATTGAAAAGGTTAGTTATAAATTTGATGGTGAAATTCAGCACGGATTTGCTCAGTCTATAAACATTTTCAAATTTACTGAAGACAAGTGGCTTTTAGCGCTTCATCATGCATCTCCAATACCCGCTCCAAAAGGGCATATTTCATCTACTGAAATATTACAATAACTTATGTGTAACGGCTAGAAGTTGAAATTGTAGAACAGATCGGCTCCAGGGTTTTCCCCACCTATATCAGCCTCAATCGTGACATTTTTAAAAATCTGATATTCAACAATCACTTTATTATATGTAATATTTGTTGAGTTTATAATTGAATCTGTTGTTCCTCTCTCATAGGCTATATAAAGGTCCTCGGTCAAGTATTTACCTACTTCAAGATTAGTTCCAGATATGCTTACGACGTCCAGAGATACAGCGTTTCCCATTAATCGTTGTAACTGTGCTGCAGCAATACCACCCGCAAGTCCTGAGGCTATACCACCTACGGCTGATCTTTCTCCAGAGCTTATATCGCTTGAAGAAGCTCCAAAGATCAGAAAAGACACTATATCTGTCTCAGACATAGCTGGATCGCTAGTTAGAGCTATCTTAGGCTCTGATGCTCGCCCGCTTATGTTGATATAAATATTGTTGCTCGAGACTCTGTACAGAGCTGTAATATCCAAAAATGGATCTATTTCTTGTCCGCCTGAAAAGCTTACGATTCCTTCCTCAATTCTAAATACCTTTCCAAAATTATCATATGTACCTCTGATAACATTTATATCGCCGATAATTCTTAGAGACTGGCTGTAATTTTTTCTTATATCCAGGTCACCCTTTAATTCAATGTTTGCTCCCTGCCCCTTAACCCAGTTATTCCTAATCAGTTTGACTTGCATATTTAGAGCAACATTTTTATCAAAGTAGTTTTCTTCCTGACCGCTTTCTACTTCAAATTCATCTTGCTCTGCGTCTACATATTGAATTTCCGGTATCTCTTTTGGTTCACTATCCGGTATAGTGATTCTGGCTTTTTCCACCGTTATTTTTCCGGATATGTCTACTTTTTCACCTTCTCCTTTTACCTTGAGGTCACCGGTTAGTGCTGCTGATATTCTCTCGGGCTTTATTAAAAAGTTGTCCAAGTCACCGCTCAAAGTGTATGAGAAAGTTGGTATATCAAGTTCTCCCTGAAATGAAGCTGACCCATTTCCTGTGGTTAACTCTAATGTTTGCAAGACTGCCTTTTGGCCGTTCATTTCTATAAGCGCCTTGGGTATTCCAATCTCATTCCTAATTGTTTTAGTCTGTAGTTTGGCTTCTTGAAGTTCTATCTTCCCATTTACAGTAGGGGTCTTAAGTTTTCCGGACGCGTTTAAATCTATAATCAGCTCCCCTTCGGATTTTACGACGTCATCAACCAGACTAGAAAGCGGGCTTATATTAAGACCACTTGAATCGATGCTTAAATTAATGCTTGCGTTTTCTATACTCTTGCCAACATCATTCAGGTTGAGGTTTATATTTGAACTTCCTTTGGCGCTAAGAATGTCAACTGAGTCGTTTGAGATAACAAAATTAAGATCCATGTTTTGATTAAGATAGTTAAGGTCAAAGCGGATGTTGTCATTATCAAAATCATTATACTGCAAGTTTTGAGTTTGGATATTTGCGTTAATGGCTGGGTTTTGCATAGTCCCCTGAAGCTCTATGTTGGCGTTTATTGTACCTTGTAGCGGTGTTTGAAACTCTAAAGCTTTGGTTATGTCATCAAGGTCTAAGTTGGTTAATTTCAAGCTTCCATCAATGTTGCCGTTATTTGAAATATTCGCATCCGCAAGGGCTGAACTGTTATTATGGTAAAGATTGAAATTCTGGAGCACAAAGCTGCTAGGAGCGATAGTTAGTAAAATGTTGTCCCTGTTATCTAGTGTCGTATCCTCAAGTTTGAGTACTAATTCTGATATTTGTATATCTTTTTGAGTACTGCTTAAATCAAGTAGAGACGCTTTCATTTTATATTGAAATTGATCATCTTCAATAATATTCAGATCAGCATTTATAGCTGCTCCCTCACTTGTAACATCAAGTGTTATTTCTCGTATCTCTTTCTTGTTAATGGCTAGTGTGTCGATGTTTACTTTAGCTTTAAGGTCTGGATCTTGATTGCTGAGGGTTCCGGATCCATCGATTTTAATTGACTTTGCGCTGTACTTCTCGTCCATTGAGAAATTAAGAACCTCACCGTCTATTGTGATATCCGGGTTATTAAGACTTCCCGTAACATCTCCAGCGGCTTTTAAGGTGCCGGATATTGCAAGATCCGGGGAGATACCTGAAATAAAGCTTAAATTCTCAACCTCTAGATCATATGTGAAATCTGCTCCTAACTTCTGAGGGCTCTTTCCAGAGACTACTAACTTATTTTTATCCGCATTAAGAGCTAACGATTTAATATCGAGTATTTGATTCTCATATGAAACATCTACTACTCCATCGGTTAAATTGATTCCAAAAATGCTTGAAGGCTCAAAACTCCCCTCAATATCTGCAGATAGGTTCTCAAGCAAATTGCCCTGAAGGGGTATCTTGGCTTGTATATCAAACTTTGAAGTTATCTTGCTGTAGAAATTTTGATCAGCCAGAATCGATCCTAGATTGACCTCAGCCAGATTTAAGTTGATATCAACCCCTGCTCCACTACTTGAATAATCCGCTGTCCCGCTAAGCTGCAGATTGCCTGCCTGCTCTCCCTTGATTTCAAATTTCTTAATATCTGCTTTAACTCCTAAGTCTGAAAACTCTTCCCAGTTTCCTGTCGCCTTTATCTCGGAGTTGAGTACAGCGCCCAGTTGTGTATCAATAGGCAGCTCAGATGGAGTGTTTGTGGCAGCTTCAAGTAATGAGAATATCTCGGTTGTTTTGATATTGTTTAATGAGAGGGTGATATCGAAATTGTGGTTGCCTGTTTTAGATATGATCCTGTTTAGATCAATATCTCCGTCCAGTTTTATTACTCCCAGGTCGCTATCAAAGTTGCCTCCGGATATATTCATAGTTGTGCCTGACATAGAAATTTCTTCCAATGTGCCGGAAATCTTTTTTTGAAGTATTTCAGATTCGGGGATTTTAATAGTTGCGTTAGCTCTAATATCGTTTGAGCTTATATACTGTCCACTGCCCTTGGTTTCTAGGTTTACTGTGCCGATGTTTTCGATCACAAAATTATTGGCCGAGGCATCAAATGAAAACTTAGGTTTATCCGTCAGGTTTTCAGCTTCTGCATTCAGCTTAATCTCAGCATCGTTAAACAGTACTTTGAGATTTTCTATAGAAACTTTTTCATCTGAATAATAGGCTTTTGTAGATAGTCCCGTGATTGAGATATTTTGATCAGGAGCATTGAATGCTGCGTTTTTTAGATCGAGATCTATAGCTCTGTAAATGTCGATTAGTTTTACCGACAGATCCACTTCAGGGATTTCATATTTCGAAACCTTATTTTCGGCTCTGTCGTCTGTGGTTATTTGAGCGTCTGTTAAAAGGAATTTTGAAAGTATTATGCTCCAGTTAGGCGGGCTTGATTCTTGATTCTCAGTTGGTTTCTCTTCACTACTCCCTATCTTCTCAAAATTCCATGTTTCGTCTGAATATTTTATAAGATTTACATCTAATCCTGTTATGAGGAGTTCATCTACAGGAATGACTTTACTAAATAGCGTTGCGTTGTTAAGCATATGTATTAGTGCATAGTCGAGTGTGATTTTTTTTACCGATACAAAGTTTTCACCTTCAACGATAAATGAAACGTCTGACAGCGTAATATTGTTAAAAAAGTTTCCTTCGAGCCCTCCTATGGTAAATGTCTGACCGGTTGTAGAGCTCACAATACCCTCAGCAGTGGTTCTTGCGATATTTCTGAAATATTGGGTCTGAGATAAGAACAAGAGCCCTACTAGGGCTAAAATTATAATAATGAAGAAAATACCGATGGATATTAGGATTTTTTTACGCATGATTTAGATTATTGGGAATTCAACACTAAGCTTACAAATACCACTCTTTGCAAGAAATATGTTAAACCGCCAAGCTATTAACATTACGGAATTATTATACCTTAGAGGTATTTTAAATCATATGGATTTAATTGTTATCAATAACATCTATTTTTTAGAAACTTGATATATTCCGATAAGTATCAACCCTCCTCCAACAACAACACCTTCGTCCAGTCTATTTCCGAGGATTGCCCAGTCGAACATGAGCCCGAACACGGGGACAAGCATTGAGGAGAAAGTCGTGATTTTGATATCCAGATTTTTAAGCAGATAAAACCATATAGTAAAGTCCACCGCTGAGGCTATTAATCCGGTGAATAGAAGTATATATATAGAGTGCGCATTCCAGTCAATAACTAGAAGTCCTTCTGTCGGTATCGCGAGTAAGGCCAGTCCGATAGCGCCGATTGAAAGCTGAATCGTACTCACCATGTAGATATTCTCTCCACCCATTCGCTTCTTTACCCATATGTTTGAGATTGCCCATGATATAGCCCCTCCTATTACTAGGAGTTCTCCTATAAGAATTTCGGAATCTTGATGAACTAGAGTGTCCCTGCCGAGGATGCAAATAATTCCAATTGTGCCTATAGCCACTCCTATCCATTTGGCTGTGTTGAGTCTTTCCTTGAGATAGAAATGAACCAGAAACATTGTCCATATTGGCATGGTGTAAAGTAGTACCGATGTTTTGCCCGCAGAGACATATTTCATGCCGTATAGCATGAGCCCAAACATAAGCGTAGTTTGGAACATGGCGATCATAAAATAATCGGGCAGCTTGCTTGCCTTAGGCCATTTTATAGACTTCCACCTTACAAAGACAATCATAGCGACTCCACCAATTGCGCATCTCCATGCAGCAAAGGTGAAAGGCTCCCCGTAGCCAAGCCCCATTTTCATGAGAACCCAGGAGTATCCCCAAGTGGTGATTGTGAAGACAAGTAATATAGTTAGGAGCAGTGTTCTATTCATAATGGGAATGCCAATTCAATTAAGACAATATCCTAAGCAATCTATCCGTCTTGACAAGGTACCGTCAATATTTATAATTACCTACCTTTTAAATTTTGTCTGGGAATTATATTTTTAGTTTATCTATTTTAGGTTAAGGCACGCAGGCTGTAATTAGTTCTTATTAATATATTATTTCAAAGTTTGTTCGGCTGTAGTAGGAGCCGAAGAAGCTAAACTATTTAAAAGAGTTACAAAGGTTATTCAACTTTTGATCGGAGGTAAGTAAGGTGAAGATTCTAGTAATAGTAAGTCAAACACAAGATACAGAGGCCAAAATTCAAGTCTTAGCAAGCGAAGATTCCGTTGATACTGGAGGCATGAAATGGATCATGAATCCGTATGATGAATTTGCTGTTGAAGAGGCCATTCAAACTAAGGAAAAACACGGCGGCGAGGTAGTAATCGTATCAATTGGTCCTGCAAGGGTAATCGATACAATAAGGCAAGCTCTT
>SPCL01000241.1 GCA_004525335.1 Thermodesulfobacteriales bacterium | reverse complement strand
TGCGGCTGTACTCTGTCCGTCTTTTTATAGAGTAGAGATTATTGATAATCCTTCAATGTTTGATCGCTTAGGAGCTAAAATAAATAGATCATTGCTTCATATGATCTCTAAAAATGGATGGATGGGGTAAATCAATATCTATTGGTTTGAATTTCCTTATTAAACAGTTTTTATTTAAAGTTTAATGATTGGATGGCTCGAATATAGTCTCCAAGTGTAGGCGGTTTAACTTAGAGCAAAGCTTATCGAGAAAACTTTTACCGTACGATAATTTGTTGTACTATAGTTTTTTGGCAACACGAAAAATAACATGCAGAAAAAAAGTGATCTAATAAAAGTATTAATCCCTGCAGTGGGCGGGCAAGGAGGAGGGGTTCTCACCGAATGGGTGGTTCAAGCTTTTTTCCTTGAAGATTTTGATGCTCAGGGGATAAGTCTCCCCGGTCTCTCTCAAAGAGGTGGATCAACGGTATATTACCTTGAGGCTCATCCCAAACCGGAATCAGAGGACAAATCGATTATTTTTGCCCAATTCCCGGTACCCGGAGAAGTCGACATTATACTGGCACAGGAGTTCTTGGAGTTAGGCAGGGCTCTTGAGCTTGGTTACGGCTCAGATAAAACAACAATTGTTACCAGCACTCATAGGATATATTCAACACTTGAGAAAATGCCTATTGGGAGTGGTATTTATTCAGATGAAAATTTAAGGAAATTAGCAGCAGGTTTTTCTTCTAAGTTTATAGAGATTAATGCACTTGAGCTTTCTAAAGCAAATGGAATGGATGAGCTGGCTGTTAATGCAATTTTGCTGGGCGCGCTAAGCGCTTCAGGCGCTGTTCCAATTGATAAACGCTCATTCATACGTTCAATAGAAATGGTAGGTGTTGCAGTAAATGCCAGCTTAAAAGCTTTTGAAGTAGGCTGGGAATATGCCCAGATGAATTATGATCCAAATATAGCCCTCTCATCTAAGTGGAGTAGTTTTATTGAGGAGAGAGCAAATAAATTAGAAGATAAAGAAAAAAAAAGATTATATGGCTAGAGTTTCAAATATAGAGTCTGAATATCCCGAGAATCTTAAAGAGATACTAGCAGAGTCGGTTTATAGATTAATCGACTACCAAGATATAGATTATGCTGAGCGGTATTTGAGTGAAGTGAATTCGATTAAGAGACTAGACGCTGAAAACAAAGGAACAAACTATCTTCTTACTGAGCTTTTTGCTAAGAATCTTGCATTACTCATGAGTTATGAAGATGGAATAAGGGTTGCTGAGCTTAAAATAAAGTCAGATCGGTTTAAGAGAATTAGAGAGGAAATGAGGGTGAAGGATGACCAGGTTTTTCATGTAGTGGATTACTTAAAACCCGATGCTGAGGAGATATATGGGCTTTTGCCAAATATATTAGTTGCACCCGTGTTGAGTTTTACCCAGAGTCGACTTTTTAAAAAGATATGGTGGAGAAAAAAGCCTTTAACGATGGGACAAACCCCTGTTACAAATTCTTTCAGCGGATATATGAGACTTTGGATGCTTACAAAGATAAAATTTCTAAGGCCGTACTCTTTTAGGTATAAGAAAGAATACAAATTAATCAAAAGTTATACTGAAGCAATTAATAAATATGCTTCATATGATTACAAAGTGGCTTGTCTGGTTGCTAAAAGCGCCCAGATGGTAAAGGGCTACGGAAAGGTAAGAAGAAGGACTATGGATGCATTTTACCGCTTTGTGGATAATATTATCTCCCCACTCGCAGCATATGAGAGTAATAATAGAAAGAACTTCGATATAACGTTAGAAATCGGGCAGGAAGCTTATACCCTTATAGCCGGAGAAACTATTGAGGGAATAGACAAGGCTGAAAAGCTTGCTCAGGATGTTCTTGAAAAAAGAGCGGCCTAAACTTTATAGCTCTCATTAACTACAACTTTTCATCAAATCAATAAAATCTTGGAATAGATACGAAGCATCATGAGGGCCGGGGGATGCCTCGGGGTGATATTGGACAGAAAAGGCGGGGTGTTTCTTATGTTTTATTCCTTCTATAGTTTGATCATTTAAGTTGATATGTGTTACTTCGATATCCTTACCCAAAGTATCCGCGTCCACTGCAAATCCATGATTCTGAGATGTTATCTCGACTTTCCCGGTTACAAGGTTCTTTACCGGCTGATTAGCGCCTCTATGGCCAAACTTGAGCTTGTAAGTTTCTGCGCCAAGCGCCAGGCTTAAAATCTGGTGCCCTAGGCATATACCAAATATTGGTTTTTTCCCAATCAAAGTTCTTATGCTTTCTATAGCATAAGAGACTGCCGCCGGATCACCCGGGCCGTTTGAAAGGAATATTCCATCAGGATCAAGAGCAAGAACTTCATTCGGAGGGGTTCTGGAAGGAACAACCGTGACTTCGCACCCATGATCTGTGAGCTTTCGAAGTATGTTTTGCTTGAGTCCAAAGTCATAGGCAACTACTTTGAATTTATCTTCAGCTTGTAAATCTTTCTCATCAAGCGGACGCCAACTGTGAGTGCCTTCATACCAGTTATAAGGCTCTTCGCAGCTGACTTCTGTTACTAGATCAATTCCTACAATACCCTCTGATGATTGAACTTTCTTAAGCAAACTTTTAGGGTCTAGGTCTTCAGTTGAAATTACCGCTTTTTGAGCGCCCTTAGATCTAATTAACTTTGTTAGAGACCTTGTATCGATTCCTTCAATACCAACAATGCCGTAATTAGCCAAATAAGACTCTAGATCACCTTG
>SPCL01000063.1 GCA_004525335.1 Thermodesulfobacteriales bacterium | reverse complement strand
TCTTAACTAAAGATAAATTCTATATTTATGGTTCATTCAATATGTAATTAGGGGTTAGTAGAGATGAAAGATTCTATAAAAAGAAATATATCTTCAGTAACAAACATGTTGTTTCCAATATTTATTCTAGGGCTTGTCATCTTTGACACATCTGAAGTTTTTGGAGTTGGGGGGATTTCCAATTCAAAAGTTGTTGTTCCAAGTGCTGAGACAGTACCAAGAAAACATGTTGAATTCGAGCCTTTTTTTTCCTTTGAGTTTGTTGATGACAGAGATAACACCTTTAGACTAGGAGGCGGTGCCAGGCTTACATTTGGTTTGCTTGAAAATCTCGAAGCTGGGGTGAATGTGAATTATTTGAATCATGAAAATTCTGATTTGTTAGATACGGTCAATGATTTCGGTGATATAGAGGCAGGTGTTAAATTCAGGTTTTTGGATCAGGGGCAGAAATATCCTTTCTCTTTGGCTTATCAGGGAGGTGTATCAATACCAACAAGTGGAAATGGCACTCCTTGGTTCATTGAGATTGGGGGCTTGGTATTAACAAAAAACTTCTCAGATGTATTTTCTATGGATACAGATTTTGTGTTTGGCATAGTTGAGGATGATGGGTGGAACTTTATTTCTAACATTGGATTTGGATACTACCTGGTTCCATGGTTTCAGGCAGTTCTTGAAGGAGCTTATGCATATGAGGACATTGAAGGCGAGCGAAGTACTCAGATTGTAAATGTCACACCCGGTTTTACATCTCCGGTTACGGATTGGCTTACAATTATCGTAGGTGTCACTCCAGATATATATAACAATAATACAGAGAAAGAAGTAGTAATTACTACAGCCTTTACATTCTTGTTTTAGGAAAATAGTGCTTGACACTATTGAGTTTAAGCAATATTATTTTTAGATACCACTAAATTCTATTTTAGGAGAATTGAAATGTATACAGAATCAATTGAAGATTACTTAAAAGCTATCTATGAAATTCAAAAGGAAAATGGAAAGGTTTCGACTAATTCGCTCTCGGAAATGCTCAGTGTTGCTCCTGCATCCGCAACCGGCATGATAAAGAAACTCTCCGAGAAAAAACTTGTTACTCACAAGCGTTACCAGGGTGTGAAACTTACTAAAGCCGGGCAGAAGATTTCACTTGAAATTATCAGACACCACCGCTTAATTGAGCTATACCTTGCAGAGGCGCTCGGGGTTCCTTGGGACCAGGTGCATGAAGAAGCTGAAAAGTGGGAGCATGTATTGTCTGAAGATCTAGAAGATCGTATGGATGCAGCTCTTGGTTACCCTACAAGAGACCCTCACGGCTCTCCTATTCCCAGCCGTGACGGCACAATCCTGGAGCTTGATTCTATCCCTTTGGCCGATCTCAGAGCGGGTCAGAGCGCAGTGGTGGATGAAGTAAGCGATCATGATCCGGACCTTCTAAGATATGTAGGGAAAATGGGATTATATCCCAAAACTAAATTTAAAGTGCTTTCAATTGAGCCTTTTAACGGACCTATAAAAATAAAGGTAGAGAAATCTGAACATATTTTAGGACCGGGAGCTGCTCAATATGTATTTGTGACTGATATTAAGGGCTCAAAGAGTGAGGCCTCCCAATGAGACTTTTTAGTAGACATTTAATAATAGCTCTCCTATCTGTTTTGGTAATAGCGTGTTCTTCCAATGACGGTTCGAATACAAACGATTCAAGCAAACAACAATTAAATATTGTAGCCACCACAGGAATGATAGCGGATATGGTTTCTGTTATTGGTGGAGACAACGTTATTGTTAAGGGTCTTATGGGGCCGGGGGTTGATCCTCATTTATATAAAGCTAGCGCAGGTGATGTAGCTCTTTTGTCTAAAGCAGATGTGATTTTTTACAATGGGCTTCATTTAGAGGGGAAGATGACCGAAATATTTGAGCAGATGAAAAGCCGGGGTATAGAGACGGTTGCGGTATCTGACGGAGTTGACCGGAGTGATCTTCTAACGCCGCCTGAATTTAAAGGGAACCATGATCCGCATATTTGGTTTGACGTTACTCTATGGATGAATGCAGTGGGACCGGTGAGAAACATACTAATTGAAAAAGACCCGGAAAATGCTCCTGTATACAATGAAAATGCGGATTCTTATTTGGCGGCACTCTCTGAGTTAAACGAATATGTAAAAGAAAGAGCTAATAGCTTGCCGGAGGATAAACGAGTTTTGATTACGGCCCATGACGCCTTTAATTATTTCGGCAGGGGGTACGGGTTTGAAGTTAGAGGACTTCAAGGAATCAGTACCGCGTCTGAGGCAGGAACGGCAGATGTACAGGAACTGGCTACTATTATTGTTGAGCGCCGGATACCAGCTGTTTTTGTAGAGTCCTCGGTGCCGCCTAGATATATCGAGGCCGTACAAGCCGCTGTTAAATCCAAGGGATTCAATGTAAAGATTGGTGGTGAGCTTTTCTCAGACGCAATGGGCAATCCCGGAACTCCTGAGGGTAACTATATTGGAATGGTACGCCACAATATAAATACAATTGTCGATGCCCTGGGGCAAGGTGGAGAGTCCTGATGAGTGAAAAAAGTTCAAAGAGGAATAAACTGAGCACAAATGCAATAGAAGTTGAGGATTTAACTGTAGCCTATAAAGATAAGCCGGTACTCTGGGATATTGATTTAACAGTGCCTGAAGGCGTGCTGATGGCTATAGTGGGTCCAAATGGGGCAGGCAAGACTACTCTAATAAAAGCAATGTTAAATCTAGTTACCACTGCAGCCGGTCAGGTCAAGATTTATGGTGAGTCTTCTTCCGATCAGCGTCGCCTGGTGGGTTATGTACCCCAGAGGGGGAGTGTGGATTGGGATTTCCCAACCAGCGTGAAAGATGTTGTGATGATGGGGCGCTACGGCGCTTTGGGCTGGATAAAACGTCCCGGCAAGAAAGAGCAGGATTTGGCTTTGCAAGCGCTTGATAAAGTGGGCATGGCTCAATATGCGGATCGCCAGATAAGCCAGCTCTCAGGAGGGCAACAGCAGAGAGTATTCCTGGCGCGCGCGCTTGTACAGGAAGCACAGGTCTATCTTATGGATGAACCCTTTCAAGGTGTAGACGCAACAACAGAGCGAGCAATTGTATCTCTACTTCAAGAACTACGTGCATCAGGTAAAACTGTTGTAGTAGTTCACCACGATCTTCAAACGGTACCAGAATACTTTGACTGGACAGCGCTCTTAAATGTAAGGCTTATCGCAAGCGGTCCGGTGGAGGAAGTATTTACAGAAGAGAATCTTCGACTCACCTATGGTGGACGGGTCTCATTCCTAAAGCAAAACGGCCAAAATGGCGTATCCAATTTTGATCAGAGAACGGAGTAGGGGAAAGTGGATTTATTTGCACTCCTAAATGATCTCTTTTTTGATTACACGCTGAGAACGGTTGCTCTGGGTTCTGCGGTTCTAGGTATAGTTAGCGGCGCTCTAGGCTCGTATGCTGTTCTTCGTAAGCAAAGCCTGTTAGGCGATGCGATATCACATGCTGCACTCCCGGGAATAGCGATTGCGTTTTTACTCACCGGTAGCAAGCAGACGCTTGTCCTAATATTAGGGGCTGCCATAGCAGGTTGGATAGGAACCCTCTTTGTAATGAGCATTGTCCGCACTACCAGAATCAAGTTTGATAGTGCCCTAGGTCTAGTGCTCTCGGTATTCTTTGGTTTTGGGCTCGTTTTATTAACTATTATTCAGAAGCGCCCTGACGCAACTCAGGCAGGGCTTGATAAATTTCTCTTTGGACAAGCTGCAGCACTCCTAGAGCGTGATGTAATTACCATGGGAATACTCGGTGCCATAGCAATACTGATAACCATGGTTTTTTGGAAGGAGTTTAAACTTCTTAGTTTCGATCCTGACTTTGGCGCAACCCTTGGTTTTCCTATGAAGTTTCTGGACATACTGTTAACCACTTTAATTGTTCTTGCAATAGTTTTGGGTTTACAAACTGTTGGAGTCGTTCTGATGAGCGCAATGATTGTTGCTCCTGCAGCTGCGGCAAGGCAGTGGACAGACCATCTTGGTACAATGGTAATCCTATCTTCATTATTCGGCGCATTGGCTGGAATAGTGGGTGCGCTTTTGAGCAGCAGTATACCGCGGCTACCCACAGGGCCGACAATAGTTCTATGCATTAGCACTATAGTCGTAGTATCGCTGTTTTTAGCCCCAAGACGGGGACTTCTGTGGAACTGGCTTAGAGATAGAAGGAATAGGGGTAGGCTTCATGTTGAGGCGATTTTAGAAGGTCTCTATTCTCTCGCTTCATCTCATGAAAACCCGGAGCACGCCCATTCTATTGCAGTATTGAGGTTGATGAGCTCGGAGAAGGCGGGGGTGGATAAAAGCTTAAGAAAACTTGAGGATCGAGGATTAGTGAGATCTGTGAATTCAGACAAATGGGCTCTTACAAAAGCGGGTGTCCTAGAAGCTCAAAATAAAATTAAAATGAGAGAAGGTGCCAACTGATGACTTCTGAGCAGTTTGAAATTCAGCTCATAGCATCTGTAGTAGCCGCGGCTTGCGCCATCCCAGGTGTGTTTCTTGTGCTTCGTAGGATGGCTATGATGAGTGACGCCATTAGTCATGCCATTCTTTTAGGAATCGTCCTGGCATTTTTTGTAATACGTGATATCTCCTCACCTATACTTATTATTGGAGCCGCGCTTAGCGGAGTGCTTACCGTAAGTCTTGTTGAGCTTCTAAATAAAACAAGGCTTGTTAAAGGGGACGCTGCAATTGGTCTTGTCTTTCCGGTTCTATTTAGCATTGGAGTGATTTTAATTGCCCATTATGCATGGAATGTGCATTTAGATATTGATGCGGTCATTTTAGGTGAGCTTGCTTTTGCCCCTTTTGATCGGTTGGTATTATTCGGACATGATATAGGACCAAAGTCCCTCTTCGTTATGGGGACGATATTAATTCTGAATCTTGTATTCATTTCTCTTTTTTATAAAGAGCTTAAAATTGCAACTTTTGATGCAGGGCTCGCGGCGGCTTTGGGGTTCTCTCCCGGGCTTATTCACTATGGACTCATGAGTCTAGTATCAGTTACGGCAGTGAGTGCTTTTGACGCGGTTGGATCGATATTGGTTGTAGCACTGATGATAGCTCCTGCGGCGGCGGCATATCTATTAACCGATGATCTTACAAAAATGATTGTCATTAGCGTAGTGTTGGGAATCATCAGTTCTATATCTGGTTTCTGGCTTGCTATTTTTCTGGATGCAAATATTGCAGGTGCTATGGCAACTATGGCGGGTGTCTTATTTATAATCGTTTTCTTTTTTGCACCAGAGAGAGGAATAATCGCAATTGCCAGGAGAAGATCTCATCAGAGATGGGAATTTGCTGGGAAAATGCTTGCTATACATCTATTAAATCATGAGGGCACAGCCGATGAGGAGCATGAATCTCAGATAGAGCATCTTGAGCATAACCTTAGATGGAAAGAAAACTTTGCAATGCGTGTGGTGAACTACTCAGCAAATAATGGGTTTTTGTTAGTAAATGGTAACAGACTTGTTTTGACTAGCCAGGGTAGGGAATACGCAAAAGAATCTATCTTAGATGATTAATTAGGCGGTTAATCCGGCTCAGGTCCCTTTCCCTTTCTATTTTGAAGCGTCTGCATAATAAGTGCTAATAGGACTATACCTTTATTGTCATCATCATCATCTTTTAGGGATTGTATATAATCCATATTGTCTTTTAAAGATTCATCTTCCGGAGCAATTTGTAAAGCTGCTCTGAGTACATCAAGAGCATCATCATACCAACCCTTCTCCGCAAGTGATAGCGCAAGCGAATTATATGCAGGTATGAAAGCTGGGGAAGCCGCAATTACTTCTCTGAACTTAGCAGCCGATTCATCGATCCATCCAAAGTCAAAATAGCAATTTCCTATTGAAAGATGTGCCCAGTTATCGTTAGGACATATTTCTACATGTTTCCTAAATTCTGTGACAGCTTCTCTCGTCCATCCCATATCGAAGTAACATAGACCAAGCTGATAATGAATCTCATCTTTTATATAATCCAGATCCGAATCTGAATCCAGACATTCCTCAAAATTTCTAAGGGCGTCTTCATATAATCCAGTAGTTCTATAAGCGAGAGCTAAGTGCCATTTGGAAAAGACATGTTCGGGGTCGATCTCTAGCGCCTGCTCGAAAGCATCTATAGACTCGCTATATCTGCTCATTCTGGACAGAGTAATACCCAGCTGAGTCCATATGTAAGGATCTTCAGAATTTAAATTCAAAGATTTCCTGAAATAGCGAATAGAGGTTTCAAAGTCTTCCATTGCGTCATAAGTGAGGGCAATGGATAGATGTACATCGGGGTCATAGGGTGCAATTTCTATTGCTTTTGTAAGTTCTTTGAGCGCTTCTTCGAAACGTCCGGCTTCTTTGAAATCATCAGCTTTGTTAAGCAGTCTTTCTAGCCTGCCCATTTTTTGCTCCGTTATCCTTTCGGTATTCAAATTCAGTAAAGAATATGTCCTGATACTCGTAATGTCAACACTTTGTGCTTTTATATAAAATCTTAAAATAGTATATACGGATTGAGGTTGTAAATATGTACTACATATGATTCTATGTTGTAGTGATTGTATGCATGCATTATTCACAAAACTGCAACTTTTTTACCTCAAATTCATCCAAAGATTAATATTAATAAAAGAATGTTACCAGGAGATATGAAATTCTATGGGATCTGAAATTCTATGCGTGTAGTAATTATTGGCAATGGCGAGAAAATTGATTGTGGAATAGTTGGACTTACTGTGAGATGGGAATAGATGTTAGAGCATATGCGCAGCAGGGCAAGAACATCATTAGGGCTTCATGCGTCGGGTGTGGTGTATGTAGCGCAGTTTGCCCAAGGGGTGTGCTTAAGCTTGAAAACGGCAAGACTTATGGCGACCGTTTTGAGGGTTCAGCAAGACCAATTCAAGCGTTTATAGATTCTCTGAAACATGTGTAATGATTTGTAATCATTCCAAAATATAACAATTTGCTTACTACCTTTGATGTTTTAAGTTGGCGTTCCTCTATTGAACCGTTCGTCAAAACCAATTAGAATCCAAGTCCATATGGATGATACTATTCAAGTTGCAGTTCCAATTCCAGGGGATGAGTATTATTCCTATAAAGTTCCTGAGCATTTGAAAGAGGGGATTAAACTTGGGAAACGGGTTCTTGTACCCTTTCGCAATAGAAGGTCCATAGGATTTATCGTAGGTACAGGTGATCCGCCGCCGGACATAAAGCTTAAAGATATTATAGATATAATAGATGAGGAACCTCTATTTGATGAGAAGCGGCTTGAGTTCCTAAAGTGGGTATCTAACTATTATATTGCCTCACTAGGGATTGTACTTAAGGCAGCCCATCCTGGGGGCCTGGGTGTGAGCTTAAAACGTCTAATAACAATTACGGAAAATGGAATAAAGGCTCTAAATGCCCAGAGGCTTACTAGTCATGAGTCCTTGGTATTAAATACAATTCATAATTCCGGTGAAATTACATCACAAAAACTTTTAAATCTAGTTGAAAACACCTCGAACGAACTTTTAAATTCCTTTAAGAGGAGGCATTTAATTGAATTTAGCTATGAGCTTGCATCTGACTCTAAGATAAAAACTGAGAAAATAGTAGTAGCAGGAGATGGGGCTAGTCTAGAAAGTAAGACTCTTCAGAGAAAGCATGCCAAGGCTGAGATTCTCGAATATGTGCTCACACACAGAAGGGTTTCTCTGACAGATTTAAAGGAAATCTTCGGAAATGTCAGCAGTCATTTGCCCTGGCTTGAGGAAAAAGAGTTCATCAAAATCGAGCATCAGGAAATATCTAGAAACCCATTCTCCAAGATCAAAGTCTCAAATGAACCTCCGCCCAAGCTTAATTTGGATCAGGAAATTGTATATAAAAAAATCTCTGATGCAATTCAAATCCAAGAATTTAGCCCTTTTTTGCTCCATGGAGTCACCGGTAGTGGTAAGACTGAGGTGTATCTTCGAGCTATTGGGGAGATGATAAAAAAAGGTAAAGAAGCGCTTGTACTAGTGCCTGAAATTTCACTTACCCCTCAACTTGTAAAAAGATTTAGGTCCCGTTTTGGAGATCAGGTGACTGTTATTCATAGCGCTCTATCTGACGGCGAGCGCTTTGACGCTTGGAGAATGGCTAGCCGGGGAGAGGTTAAGGTTGTAATCGGAGCCAGGTCGGCCATTTTTGCCCCACTTAAAAACCTTGGAATCATCATTGTCGATGAAGAGCATGAGACAAGTTATAAGCAGGAAGAAGCGCCGGCATATAACGCCCGGGATTTGTCATTGGTTCTTGGCAGGATGACTGGCTCCGTAGTTGTGTTGGGTTCCGCTACGCCATCTGTGGAGACTTACAGTAATGCTTTGAAAAATAGATACACTTATCTTTCGATGCCTCTTAGGGTTGAAGACAAATCCATGCCCCAGATACAAGTAATAGATATGAAAAATGAGTCAGGGGATATATTTTCTTATGCTCTTAAGCAGTCTATACTCAACAATTTCGAGGAAAAGAAGCAGACAATCTTATTTCTCAACCGCAGGGGATATTCAGGATTGTTAATTTGCCCATCATGTGGAGAATTACTTAAATGTCCTAACTGCACTGTTTCCCTAACCTATCATGCGGGGGATGATTCTATAAGATGCCACATGTGCGGGCTTTCTGAAAAATCCATCCCTGACTGCAGTAAATGTGGGGATCATATGAGGGGTTTGGGGGTAGGGACTCAAAAGGTTGAAGAAGAAATCAAAAGGATACTCCCTAAAGCAACAGTTGCGAGGATGGATAGGGATACGGTCGGTGGCAAGAACAAGCTGCTTAAACTATATTTGAGGCTTGAGCGAGGGGAGATAGACGTTCTTATCGGTACACAGATGGTAGCCAAGGGGCATGATCTGCCAGGGGTGACATTAGTCGGTGTAATCTCAGCTGACATATCTCTGGGCATACCAGACTTTCGCTCCGGTGAGAGGACCTTTCAACTGTTAACCCAGGTTGCCGGGCGCTCAGGTCGTGGCGAGCATCCGGGTAATGCTCTTGTTCAAACTTTCAATCCCGATCATCCAAGTATTAAATATGCTACGCATCAGGATAGTAAGGGCTTTCTGGAAGAAGAGTTGAAACTGAGGGAAGAACTTAAGTACCCACCGTTCTCAAGGCTGGTTAATATAAAGTTCTCCGGCAGGTTTGAATCCGAAACTGAGCTTGTAGTTAAAGAATCTGATAAATTGGCGCGTAAGATGGTCTCAAAACTACCCATGGGCGCTCTTGAAATTATAGGCCCGTCCCCGTGCCCTATATATAAAATTAGAAACCGTTTTCGTTTTCAGATGCTTCTTAAATCTACCAATGCCGGCATTATTCACAGTTTTTCCAAGCAGTTTCTAGCTGCCGTTTCAAAAATCTCATCTAATGTGAGATGTTCAGTAGATGTGGACCCTTATTACTTCAGTTGATTTAGAGTCTGTATGGAATATATGAACTCCTTCTAATATTATTTAGAGTGGAACTTTGTGGTAGAATTTCCTTATAAGTTTATTGTATTTACGCGGTGGGTATAATTCATTAGCGGGAGAATAGGCCATGCCTAAAAAACAGACAAGAGCAAGAAGTAAGAAGAAAGAGCCTGAAATTGATCTAAGCGATCTAAGCCGGGCAGGGGAGCACTTTATCACAAGTGCTGTAGAGTTTGTTGTAGGGGCAGGGTTTGCTATTAAAGGAGCCAGGGATATTCTTAATAATGATGAGGGCAGAAAGTTTCTAAAAGAATTGCCTTCTAGAGCTGCTGAAAAGGGGTTTGAGTTTTTAACAGAGGTAACGGAACAACTAAAAGAGAAAGAGAAGAATAAATCCAAGAGAACTATCAAAAAAAGAACCAGAAGCAGGAAGATAGAAGTTGAATAGAGTCTTGCCCAACCCGGATAATGCTCAAAATGTTCTAGAACGCTACAAAGAAACCTACAAGAGAATATCGTCTAAAAAAGCAGACATTCTAAAAATTCTTTCGTCCTATAGTCGTTTTCTTGGAAGAGTGATCTTAACAGACCCATCTGTATTAGAGTATCTTAATCAGCCAAAGAACATCAAAAATAAGAAGACTTCAAATCAATTTCTCAAGGAAGTTGATGCCATCAGAAAAGGCGCAGATTCAGGGGAATCACTAGGTTCTGAATTAAGGCAATATAAGTACCGAGAGTTTTCAAGAATCATATACAGAGATATTCTTGAGCTTTGTCCCTTTAGCGATATTATGGAAGAGCTTTCAGATCTTGCAAGCTCTATTGTTGAAGCGGCTGTTAGACTTTACAGTGAGGAGTTAGACACTAAGTCCCACGGAGAATTCGTTGTATTAGGTATGGGAAAGCTGGGTGGAAGAGAGCTTAATCTAAGCTCTGATATCGATTTGATCTATGTTTACCGTGACAATGGAGACCCGGATCCTTTCTTCAAACTTGCTGAGAGGGTAACAAGATTACTAAGCGCTGTAACACAAGACGGCTTTCTCTACAGAGTTGATTTAGCCCTACGACCAGGTGGTAGTAAGAGCACGGTCGCCGTTCCTATAGAAGGAGCTATTGAGCACTATTTTTATTGGGGAGATACATGGGAAAGAGCTGCAATGATAAAAGTAAGGCCTATTGCCGGGGATTTAGCTCTTGGAGATGAATTTATTAAAGAAATCGAGCCATTTGTATATAAAAAGTTCCTCGATTATCAGTCCATTGAAGAATTAAAAGATATGAAGACTAAACTCGATAAACTTCAAAAAAAGCGGGATGTTAAACTCGGCAAAGGTGGAATTAGAGAGATCGAATTTTTTATACAAGCGCTTCAGCTCGTAAACGGGGGCGAGATAAAAGGAATTAGAGAAAGGAACTCCATCTCGGCTCTTAAGAAACTTAGAAAATTAAATATTATAGATA
>SPCL01000208.1 GCA_004525335.1 Thermodesulfobacteriales bacterium | reverse complement strand
GCGCCGACTGTCTTAAAGGCCCTTGGCATATCCCCTCCTCAAAATATAGACGGACGCGTTTTAGAAGAAATATTCACCCAGTAACCTGGAGGTAATATTCATACCCTTTTCCGTCATTCTGAACCATGTCCCGTACTCGATACGGTATCTATTCAGAATCTAATCCTTTAAGCAGCAACTTTCCTTCTTCTAATAACCATAAATCCTACTATTCCTAAAATACTAGCCATTGCTATTAAACCCCATTCTGATAAGGTTGGGACCTGTGCAGTAGGTGCTCCAGGCATATAGACAATGCGCTCAAAGGAATCTCCACCTTCCTCCCCATCATTAAGGTCTTCTGTCGCTCCGCATCGATATCCCCCGATATCATCCTGCAAGTGCCAATACAACCTCTCATCGTTTGCGCCACTGCTATCAACATCGCAATTGTTTTTCTCTACGCTATCCCCTGCTCTGACAAATCCCCATGCGTTCTGGCCAAAGTCATCATCATTACCACCAATGAAATTAAAATACCAGCCGACACCATTGGCGATATGCGTAACGTTGTTATTCTCACCCGTATCAAAAGTGACATCGCTTCTACTGCCCTGGGCAAGCAGGGTCAGAGTATTACTTCTAGTCTGTCGACAGGCCAGCATCAATTGACTTCCGGAACAGTTCGCCAGCACAGTGTTGACAGGAAGCGAAACGTTTGAATAGAGATCCCGGTAACACTCGGTCCATCCGCCCCCTATTACAGTGGCTACAGGCACATTTGTTTGCGGCCCAACAGGCAAGTAGGTTTGAGCGTTTGTGTCAACCACTATGTATAGGTTTACAATATGTGAGATAAAACATGAAACAACTGTGGATTAAGGGGGGCTTATTTCTTGTCATTCCCGAACGTCTGTATCGGGAATCCATGTGCTAAATGAAGGTAGTTGCACCGAGTTTTTACTAGCTTATTTCTACTTAGTTCTTAATGGGGAGCAGCATATCTTCCACACAGTTCTAATCAGTCCCTATACAATCATCCGATAATTTGTTATTTTTTATAGAAGGTCATGAAAATAGCAACCAGAGAAATAGTAAGAGAAATAGATAGACTCACAATACAGAAATACGGCATTCCCGGTCTTATCCTTATGGAGAACGCGGGACGGGCTACTGCGGATGTGTTATTGGACAACTTCGCTTACGCTCAGAAAGTCGCCATATTCGCCGGAGGGGGCAACAACGGCGGGGACGGTTTTGTAATCGCCCGGCATCTCATATCAGAGGGACTGGATGTTGACACCTATATAGTCTCTGACCCCAAAAAATATAAAGGGGACGCACTAATAAATTATAAAGCCCTTAAGAACTTAGGTGGAAATATTGTTGAGCTTAAAGATAACCTTAGAAAATATAAACAAGCGGATGTTATTGTGGACGCTATATTTGGCACGGGGCTTGACCGGGAAGTAACAGGGTTCTATAAGAAAGTAATTGACTTCATAAATACACAAGGGGTGCCTACAATCGCAGTGGACATACCCTCCGGGCTTGATTCCAATAGTGGTTACCCTTTGGGGACTGCAGTACTTGCGGACATCACAGTTACATTTGTGCTTCCAAAGCTAGGAATATCAATATATCCTGGGGTTGAATTTGCCGGAGAAATTTATGTTGCCGATATCACTACCCCCAAGTTCTTAGAAGATGAAATCCCTTATGAGCTACTCACAAGTGAATCTGTTGATGGAATCTTAGCTCCCAGATACGAGGATACGAACAAAGGCACTTATGGACATCTTTTTATTTTAGCAGGCTCCCCTGGCAAATCAGGCGCTGCCGCATTGGCGGCATTAGGTGCTCAGAAGTCAGGAACAGGCCTGGTAACAGTTGGAGTTCCAAAGAGCTTAAACCCTATAATGGAACAAAAAACTACAGAGGCTATGACAGAGCCCTTGCCCGAAACCGATCTTGAGACATTTGGACCTGCTTCACTACAAAGAGCAATGAAAATTGCGGGGGAGAAAAAAACGGCCATCGCAATAGGCCCCGGAATTTCAACAACTAATGAAACACGAGAGTTTTTATATGAGATAATTAGAAACTCAGAGCTGCCAATGGTCATAGATGCTGACGCATTAACTCTGGTAGCTGATAATCCTGAGATTTTAATGGAAGCCAAAGCCCCAATCGTTCTAACTCCACACCCCGGAGAGATGTCCAGATTGGCTAAAATCTCTACAGTAGAAGTTCAAGCGAATAGAATCAATGTGGCTCTGGATTTTTCAACTAAATTTAATGTTTATATTGTTTTGAAAGGTGCGCGGACCGTAATCTCTACTCCGGATGGGGAAGTCTTCATCAACACTACAGGTAATCCGGGTATGGCTTCAGGGGGCATGGGAGATATTCTTACCGGCATAATTGGTGGATTCATAGCGCAGCAAATGGACCCTGTAGAAGCATGTAAGCTTGGGGTGTTTGTGCACGGCCTTGCAGGAGACCTGGTTGCAGAACAAAACGGTGAGGCTGGTATAATAGCGAGCGATGTTGCTAATTCACTACCCAATGCTATTAGAGAAATCCCCAAAATGGATAATCATATCATTACCCGAATCCGTTAATATCAATCCAGACTTTAAACAATAACAATGGCAGAGACAGAAACCCTAGAATTACAGCTAAATAGTAGTGATGAGACTCTCAAACTTGGTGAAATTATTGGAAAATCTCTAAATCCCGGTAGTATTATTGCCCTTGTAGGCGATCTTGGAGCAGGGAAAACAGTGCTTGTTAAAGGGATCGCAAAGGGACTAGGGGTTGACGAAGAGCCCAATAGTCCAACGTTTGTAATAATGAATAGTTATGAAGGTCGAATACCGCTTTATCACTTTGACCTTTATAGGTTGTCAGATGAAGAAGAATTATTAGGAATTGGGTACGACGAATATTTCTTTGGTAACGGTGTAGCTGCTGTCGAGTGGGCCGATAGAGTCAAAGGGATATTCCCGGAACATACAATAAAAATAGAAATAAACATTCTGGAGTCAGATAGTGAAGACTCTATGACGAAAAGGAAGATAAAGTTAGAAGGTAATAGACAATGGGTCTTATTGTTCAAAAATACGGCGGAACAAGCGTTTCCAACCTTGAAAAAATAAGGGTGGTTGCCGAGCACGTCATAAACACGAAAGAAAAAGGTAACGATGTTCTTGTTGTGGTCTCAGCGATGGCAGGAGAG
>SPCL01000010.1 GCA_004525335.1 Thermodesulfobacteriales bacterium | reverse complement strand
CTAACTTAATACCTTTTAGAATGTTAAATTTTTAATTAAAACGAGGGATTACAAATGGGATTTATTAAAACTGTTATTTTTGTTTTCATACTACTGATTGCTGGGTTGGTAGTATTTATTTATTCTGGAACCTATAATATCGCCGCAACCGAACCTCATTCCTTATTAGCCCAATGGGTATTTAACACTGCCAAGAAATATTCGATTAAGAAGCATTCAGAACACATAGCTAGACCTAAACTTAGTGATAATACACTAGTGAAGGCGGGATTTGATCATTATGAAAACATGTGCGCTGGCTGTCATGGAGCTCCGGGAACTAAGCCTGCTGAAGGATTTAACCCAAGCCCTCCCGATCTTGCAGAGGAGGCAGAAGAGCTTAGTGAGACAGAACTATTTTGGGTAACGAAGAATGGAATTAAAATGACTGGAATGCCTGCTTTCGGTCTCTCTCATAGTGATCAGGAAATTTGGTCTATTGTAGCATTCCTAAAACAGCTCCCTGATCTTAGTGCTGAAGACTACAAAGCACTACAAAACAACGGGACAGTTGATTTTGATATCCCACCTGAAGACGAAGAGTTCTATAAGTATTAATCGAATTCAGTAGTATCCTAAGATATACTATATCCTTTCAAATATAAGGAGCAGTATTTGTAACATGAAAGTATTAGGAAATTCTGGAAAAATCGTTGTATTAATAATAATATTGAGCCTCGTATCTTTGATGGGCTATGCAATTTTTGGCAATCGTGATATTGTCAAAATCTCTCCACTGATTGGAAAACAGGCGCCCGGTTTTACATTAAAAACCTTTGATGGACAAGAATTAAAACTCTCTGATTTGAAAGGGAAAACTGTTCTTCTTAATTTCTGGGCGTCATGGTGCATGCCATGTAGGCAGGAAGCAGGGGCGCTAGAGAGTTCATGGCAAAAATATAAAGACAAAGATGTGGTATTTGTAGGTGTTAATGTATGGGATGACAATTCAAATGCCCAGAAGTACCTAAGCAAATTCGGCGGCGGGTACACTCAGGGTTTAGATCCTAATGAGGAAATCCAGGTTGACTACGGTGTTGGAGGAGTTCCGGAAACATTCTTTATAGATTCTTCCGGCAATGTCAGAGATAAATTCACCGGTCCCCTTACAGAGCAAATCATTGATCACTTTGTTTTAAAAACTAAACAGCCACAAGAAAACGAATCCTGATGAATAACTATTTAATAAAAAGCTCACACATCTTATATATCTTCTTTGTATTTATTATGCTATTTGGCTTTCAATCTTTATCTGTTGCTGATGAGGGAAAAAACATAGATGATCAGACGAAAGAATTATCTTATTTACTCATGTGCCCGGTCTGTCAGGGTCAAAGCGTAGGAGAGTCAAACTCAAACCTAGCCCATGACATGAGAGATATAATCAGAAAACAGCTTGAGGCTGGAAGATCTAAAGAAGAAGTGCTGGCTTATTTCGTAAGCAGCTACGGAGAGTCAATTCTTTCGTCCCCTCCCCCAAAAGGTATAAATTGGCTACTATGGCTTCTACCGGGAGTAGGTATAATATTAGGCGGTATCGGGATTACTTTATATCTCTTCAAAGCACAAAAAGAAGATAAAAATGAAGGTTCACAAAAAATTAATACCCAAGCAAAAATGGATAACGAATATATGAAAAGAATTGAAGAAGAACTTAAAGACAGTGATTCTTAAGTTAAAGTTAGTCAAGATTAACTCTCAAAAAATTCTCTAGCTTTATCCAAAATTTGATCAAAATCCTTATCCTTCTCAAACCAATTTATTTCATTATCTTTTTTGAGCCAGGTCATTTGACGCTTGGCAAATCTTTTAGTGTCGCGCTTAATTAATTCCACCGCTTCATCAATATCTATTTCTCCGTCAAGAAATTGATTTATTTCCTTATAGCCTATTGACTGCATAGGTTTTAAATTATTATGATAGCCCATTTCTCTAAGCTTCCTCACTTCTTCAACTAGGCCCTCTTTTATCATAATATCGACTCTTTTATCAATCCGCTCTTTGAGTATCTCTCTGTCCAGAGAAATGCCAATCTTAAAATACTCGTAGTCTTGATCTTGGAAGCTATGAACAGCTTGTAGCTCTGACATCTTCTGACCTGTAAGGTAGTTAACTTCAAGAGCCCTCTCGGCTCGAACGTAGTCATTGGGATGAATTCGTGCCGCTGCCTCCGGATCAAGCAACAAGAGCCTATCATACACGTATGGGAGTCCGAAAATAGCTCGCAGCTTCTTTATATTTTCTCTTATTTCCATATTGGCTGGCAAACCTTCTATGAGACCTGAAAGAAGGACTTTCACATAAAGATACGTCCCTCCAACAAGAATAATGTTCTTGTTAGCCTCATGTAGATCTTTGATAGTCGAAGCTGCACGGCTCCTAAACATTCCGGCGTTAAAATCTTCATCCGGATCAACAATGTTTATAAGATGGTGGCTTACTTCATGGAGTTCTTTAGAGCTAGGCTTGGCTGTACCAATATTTAGATGTTTGTAAACTTGGAGGGAATCGGCATTGATAATTTCTCCCCTTAACCTCTTAGCTATATCAATGCCAACAGCACTCTTTCCTACAGCAGTAGGACCCAAAACAACAATCAGTTTGGGCTTTTTATGTTCCACTTTAACTTTTAATAACTAAAAATTTATTATTTATAATCTTCTATATTCTCATCTAGGGCTTGTTTTCTGCTTAGCCTAATCTTTCCGTCATGCCCTTTCTCAATACACTTAACCAATAACTCGTCATTTTCGTTAAGAATATCAGTAACTTTTTCTACTCTTTTAGGCTCAAGCTCGGAAATATGTACCAGACCGTCTTTTCCATTGGCAAGCTCAACAATAGCACCAAAATCTAAGATCCTTTTTACTGTTCCTAGATATACTTTGCCAACTTCCATTTCTTCAACAATGCCTTCTATGATCTTGATCGCTTGTTGACAAGCATCTCTGTCCGGAGACGCAATATTTACAGTACCGGAATCATCTATATCTATCTGAACACCGGTAAGTTCAACAATCTTCTTAATTGTTTTACCACCGGATCCAATTACATCTTTAATCTTGCTTTGATCGACCTGCATCGTAACAATTCTAGGAGCAAACTCAGAAATATCCTCTCTTGGAGTTGACATTATCTTATCCATCTCACCTAGAATATGAAGCCTGCCTTCTTTAGCTTGATTCAGAGCGTCTGTAAGGATTTCTCTTGTAACTCCAGTAACTTTAATATCCATCTGAAGAGCAGTAACACCGTTAGTCGTACCGGCTACTTTAAAATCCATATCCCCTAGATGATCTTCATCTCCAAGGATATCGGATAGGATCACAAAGTCGTCACCTTCTTTGATTAGTCCCATTGCTATGCCGCCCACAGGAGCGCTTATTGGAACACCCGCATCTAGCATAGACAAAGTCCCGCCGCAAACCGTAGCCATCGAAGAGGAACCGTTTGATTCAAGAACCTCTGAGACAATACGAAGGGTATAAGGAAAGTCTTCTCTTTTAGGAAGAACTACAGAAAGTGCTCTTTCCGCAAGTGCACCATGCCCAATCTCTCTTCGTCCCGGTCCTAATCTGAAAGATGTTTCACCAACGCTGTAAGGTGGGAAATTATAATGTAGCATAAATGTCTTTGTTACATCACCTTCAAGAGAATCGATTCTCTGCTCATCATATTTTGTTCCTAGAGTTGCCGTAACAGCAGCCTGTGTCTCACCTCTGGTAAAGACTGCTGAACCATGCACACGAGGAAGAAAACCAACCTCGCCGCTGATCGGTCTTACATCTCTATATCCTCTACCATCAAGTCTTATCTTGTCATTAACGATAAGACCTCTAACTGATTCTTTAAGTAATTTCTCAAAGGGTTTTGAAATATCCACTTCAGCATCGGGATATAACGAACTAATATATTCTTGAGTTTCATTATGAACTTTCTTGATAGTATCATTTCTCTCTGTTTTAGAGGAAATGGCGATAGTTTCCTTTAATTTATCTTCAGCAAAGGAAATAACTTTATTATCGAAGTCCTCATCTCCTTCAATAGGGTCGAGAACACGTTTTTCTATGTTAAATCCAGAAATTAAATCCTCTTGAACCTTTATGAACTCTTGAAGACTTTCATGCGCGAACATTAAAGCATCCACTATGTCGGATTCAGAGACCTCTTTTGTTCCTCCCTCAACCATTACAATGGCTTCCTTTGTCCCTGCAACTACAATATTCATGTCACTTTCTTCAAGCTGACTCTTTATAGGGTTGCAAATAAACTCTCCTCCAACTCGAGCGACTCTAACAGCAGCAATAGGGCCGGCAAAAGGGACATCTGAAATAGTAAGTGCAGCTGATGCGGCAGTTACTGATAATACGTCAGGATCGCGGTCAGGATCTGCTGAGAATACTGTAATAATTATTTGAGTCTGATACGTGAATCCTTTAGGAAATAGAGGTCTAATTGGTCTATCGATAAGTCTTGAAGTTAGAACTTCTTTTTCGTTAGGTCTTCCTTCCCTTTTAAAAAATCCGCCCGGAATCTTCCCCGCAGCAGCAGATTTTTCCTGATAATTAACTGTTAATGGTAAAAAGTCTTCACCTTCTGTTTTTTCTTTCGCAGCAACAAGAGTAGCAAGCACTACAGTGTCCCCATAACGTGCTAACACAGATCCGCTGGTTTGTTTTGCGAGTGTTCCGGTCTCCAGCACAAAAGTTGTACCAAATATCTGTGCTTCAACCTTCTTAGGTTCATTAATCAATACACTTCCTCCTTAAGAACTCTACTTTCTCAGTCCGAGTCTTTTTATGAGCCCTGGATATTTTTCCGGGCTATTCTTTTTGATGTAGTTTAACAATCTTCTTCTTCTCGCAACAAGGAGTACAAGCCCACGTCTGGAATGAAAATCCTTGGGTGCATTACTCATATGAACGGTGAGATCTGCAATTCTGCGAGATAAAATGCCCACCTGAACATCAGGGGAACCTACGTCTTTATCGTGAACTGCGAACTCATTAATTATTTGAGCTTTATCTTCTGTATCTAGCGCCATTTAACTGCCTCCTTAATATTTTTCATATTTGGCAAATTTACTCAGATTCATTTAACTCCGGCGTGGTTAGTTAAATACTCTGAGCAATTTAAAAATAATTGTCTGGTCATCCAATTTACCAAGCTCAGATGAATCCACTGAAGCCTCGGTAATAGAAACCAAACTAGAATTCTCATAAATCTTTAAATGATCTCCAATTTTGAAATCGGGGAGGTCGTTTAAATTCATATGAGATTTCTTTATTTGTTTGCCCTGCCTAATTTGAAAGGCCAAATCAGAAGAAACATTTATTTCCATCATATGTGAAAGAACATCATTTAAAGAAGTTAGCTCAATATGCCCGTTCTTTATATCTTCTATTGTTAATGCCTTATCAATATTAAAACCATCACTCTCAATTCTTCTAAGTTCGGTTAAATGTCCCCCACACCCAAGATCATTGGAAATGTCTTCTGCAAGGACTCTTATATAAGTACCCCTGGAACACTCAACCTTAAACCTGATGAACGGTGACTCAAACTCCAAAAGCTCTATCTCGTTTATAGTTACTTCTCTAGGAGCTCTTTGAACTTCTATACCTTTTCTAGCCAGTTTATATAACCTGACCCCATCTTTCTTTATAGCTGAAAACATGGGAGGAATTTGCTTTATTGTACCCTTATATTTAGAAAATGCATCAATTATTACATTTTTATTCAAAATTCCGGGATCAGACTCTTTAAGCACCTTACCAGTATTGTCCAACGTATCAGTTGATATACCAAGGTGAATTAGAGCCTCATATTTCTTAAAATCATTCTTCATATAAGGAATTATTTTAGTAGCATTATTAAAACAAATAGGTAAAACACCAGTGGCAAAAGGATCGAGTGTACCAGTGTGCCCGGCACGTTTGGCTTTAACTATCTTGTTCACTTCCGTGACGGCTTGCTGAGACGTAATCCCCTTGGGCTTGTCTAAAATTAGGACACCGTTCACCTTAAAGCCTCTTGTACACTTGAAATTACTATAGATTTAACTTCCTGGATACTTCCCTTAAGTGAGCAGCCTGCTGCCCTCGCATGGCCTCCGCCGCCAAAGCTCTCTGCAATCTTTGCAACATTCACTCTACCTTTAGACCTGAGACTAACTTTCCATTCCGGGTTACTATCTTGACCTTCCTGTCTGAACAGCATAGCCACATCAACCCCTTTTATGCTTCTGGGTATATTGACCATACCTTCAGTATCTTGTCTTGTTGTAGCAGTTTCATGAAACATTTTCTTGTCAACAAATATTGATGCAATAATTTTATCTTCCGTGATTTCAAGCGTTGGAATGACTAATTTAAATAGTTCAAGCTTTCTAAGCGGCTCATTCTCATAAAGAGCCTGTGAAATTTGAGAAGGTTCTACTCCAATATCAACTAATTCGGCTGCAATTCTTAGGGTTTCTGAATTTGTGTTTGAGTAACTAAACGAACCGGTATCACTAACTATAGTAGTGTATATATTTTCAGCTATTGATTTATCCAATTCTATATCGAGGGAGTTTAGAATTCTGTAAATTATGATTCCTGTCGAAGAAGCGTTTTGATCTAGAAGATGCAAGTCAGCATCTGAGCCAGTGGTCTCATGATGATCTACTATCACGACATTCTTACAATTCTCAGGCTTTGCATATTCTTCAAATTCTATACCAGCTCTGCTAGTAGCAGTGCAGTCAAGTGCAAAAGCAATATCAAACGGGCCTGAAACTGAGCTTAAAGAACTAACAATATTTTCAGAATGTGGAAGAAATTCCAAAATCTCAGGCACCCCATCTTTATTATAAAAGGTAACCTCTTTTCCTATCTTCTTAAGGCCCAGCCCTAGACTGAGCATAGAACCAAGCGCATCGCCATCGGGATTTTCATGCGATGTAATCAGTATATTTTTTTGATACCAGTATTAAATTATCTAGTTTTTGAATCTCACTCTTCAATATTAATCTCTCTGAGTAAATCGTCTACTTTATATCCAGTCTCAAGAGCTGAATCATATCTAAACTGAAGATCAGGAAGTTTCCTCATTTTCAATCTCTTTGCTAAGGCAGTCTTTATAAACCCCTTAGCGCTTTCTAGTCCTTTTAGAACTTCTTCTTTATCAGCAGTACCTTCTATAACAGAAAAAAATATATTGGCAACACTTAGATTATCTGAAACCTTTGCCCCTGTAATAAAGGCTGCACTAACACGGGGATCTCTAATCTCTCCCTTAACTATCATTTGGGATACTTCTTTTATTATCAAATCCGAAATCCTTGCTGAGCGCTTAAAAGTAGCTGCCAAGTAATTCCCCCACTAAATATTAATTATTTCAAGTTCCCTGCTTCCCATTTGAACAAGACCCGTAGAATCTATAAAATCGGTGACCTGATCGAGTACTGAGTTCACATGACGCTTTTCGTTGCTAACGAAAGAAATTCCTATCGTTGCTTTGTTCCAAAGATCATTAGAATCAACTTCAGCAATTGAAATGTTATTGAATCTGGATTTTGCTCTATGAATCAAGCTTTTTAAGGTCTGCCTCTTATCCTTAAGGGATCTGTTGCCTTCCATATATAAATCAATTCGGAGTATTCCTATGAACATTAGCCACAATTACAGCTCTTGTTTAAATTCTTCGAATGTGTAGAACTCGAAAACATCTCCTACTTTAATATCATTAAATCTCTCAATAGTAATACCGCACTCATATCCCGTGTTCACTTCTTTCGCGTCGTCTTTAAATCGTTTAAGGGAAGAAAGTTTGCCGTCAAAAGTTATTACACTGTCCCTGAGAACCCTAACATTATTATCCCTAGACACTTTTCCGTCACTTACCATGCATCCTGCAATAGTACCAATTTTTGAAATATGAAATGTCTCTCTAACCTCAGCATGACCGGTAATTTTTTCCTCTACGATAGGATCCAATAGGCCTTCCATAGCACCTCTGACCCTGTCAATTAAGTTATATATAATTGTATGCAGTTCAAGGGAAATCCCCTCTCTCTCAGATATGTCTAAGGCCTTTACATCGGGTCTTACATTAAAACCTACGATGATAGCATTTGAGGCACTTGCGAGAATAACATCTGTCTCGTTAATACCACCAACTCCGGCATGAACAATTTTAACCTGACACTTTTCTGTGCTTAATTTTGTTATAGACTCTCTAACAGCTTCTACTGATCCTTGTGTGTCTGCTTTAATAATTAATGCAAGCTCTTTAGACTCTTCTTCTTCAAGTGCTTCAAATAAATTCTCAAGAGTAGGTTTTACTACCTTAGCAGCAACTGCTTCTCTCTGTTTAGTTTCTCTATGACCAACCACATCCTTAGCAGCTTTCTCATCTTTGACAGCATAAAAACGCTCACCAGCCTGAGGAACTGTAGAAAGCCCCATTATTTCAACAGGCATGGAAGGACCAGCCTCAGTTACTCGCTCGCCTTTATCATCAATTAAGGCTCTTACTTTACCGTAAGTCGTTCCTGCAACTACCATATCTCCAATACGAAGAGTTCCTTCACTAACTAATACTGTTGCAACAGGGCCTCTGCCCTTATCTAAAACAGCTTCAATAATAAAACCATTTGCTCTTTTATCCTGATCCACTTTAAGCTCAAGAACATCAGCTTGAAGTATTACTAATTCAAGTAATTCTTTGATTCCCAAATTTTGCTTAGCCGAAACCTCAGCAAATAATGTATCTCCTCCCCAATCCTCGGCAAGAAGACCGATTTCAGATAATTCTCTTTTAATTTTCTCGGGTTCAGCATCAGGCTTATCAATTTTATTAACAGCAACAATGATAGGAACTTCCGCTGCCTTCGCATGATTCACAGCCTCCACAGTTTGAGGCATTACCCCATCATCAGCAGCAACCACCAAGATCACTATATCTGTCACTTTTGCCCCACGAGCCCTCATCGCAGTAAACGCTTCATGACCAGGGGTATCAACAAAAGCAACTTTTCTGCCATTTACATCCACAGTATAAGCTCCAATATGTTGAGTTATTCCACCAGCCTCGCCATCGACTACGTTTGCTTTCCTTATAGTGTCGAGCAAGGTGGTTTTTCCATGATCCACATGACCCATTACAGTTACAACCGGCGGTCTTGAGACAAGCTCATTATCGGTGATTTCTACTTCATCTTCTAAAAGAAGGTTATCTTCCTCAAAAGCGTCTGAGATTATCTCAATATCAAATTCTTCTGCCAAGAGCGCTGCGGTTTCGTAATCTATACTTTGATTTATAGTAGCAGTCATGCCCAATAAAATCAGTTTCTTGATTAATTCTCCAGCTTTCAAACTCATCAACTTGGCTAATTCTCCAACGTTGATAGATTCACCTACTTTAATTGCACGTTTTGTGGAGGTTGCTGAAAATGGAACGACATTCGCTTCCTGCTTACTTCTTGTTTGAGTATTAGTTGGTCTAGAGTCTTGTCTGAAATTTCTATCTGAATTTTTTCCTTTATAGCCAGAACCGGTATTTGGTGTAGGTCGAGACCTTGCTCGCCCGCCACCCTCTACGAGATATTCTCTTCTTTTACCAGGAAGTTTGGCTCTAAAAGCTTTTCTAAGCTCTTCAAGCGTATCCTCGTCTATTATTTCTTCACGTTTAGGTTTTACACTTTTACTCTTTTTCTTAAACGCCTTCTCTGTACCTTCTGTAGCCTGTTTTTTTGATTTATCAGCTTCAGTTTGTTTTGTTACTTTTTCTATTCCACTTTCTTTAGCTTCTTCAAATTTTAACATATCGTTCTGAGATTCCTCATCAACATCTTGAATTGGTTCTCTTGCTTCATCAGGTTGAGCATCAAGATGCTCTACTACTTCTTCAGCAGATTCAATTGTCTGTGCATCTTCGGCTATAATTTTTAGATGTTCATTATCGACTAAAGAAGGTTGGGTATCGGTTATGTTTGGGGCATCACTTTGTTGAGATACGGACTCTGCATCTTCAGTTAACTCTTCTATTTCAGGCTCCGCCAACTTCTTTTTTCTTCGTAAAACAACGCTGGCCCCTTTTCTCCTCTCGACTACTTCCGCCCCACTTTCTGAACGAAAAACTCTGACTTTTTCTACAATCATAGACTCTTGTGCTTGAGTTTGTGCTGATTGGGAGGCTCCAATTTTATCAATTATCCTTTTTGCCTCTTCTGCAGAAATAGAACTCGCGTGACTCTTTACAGATATACCTAAACCTTTAGCAACATTTAAAATTTCTTTGCTTGGTTTATCTAAATCACGAGAGAGTTCATACACTCTTATATTTGACATATTTAACACATCCATTTATCTGCGATATTAATCCTATATATTTTAAACTTTGAGCTTATCAAGAGAAGGGTACCAAAGTTTAGTATACTATGCAAAAGAGATCGGCATTAAACTAATCTTAAATCCAACTTAAAATCGGCAGTATTCTTTTAACTTATTGAGCCTCTTAAACTGTCTTATAACTGTTTTCTATTCACCTGCTACTAAAGTCCTTATTCTGGATCTTTTATTGGCTCTTCAGAAACCTCATCAGGTTCGGTCATCTGATCTAATTTATCTTTAAGTGCAAATCTTGCTGCTGTTTGTAATCTCTGGGCCTCTGCCTCGTCCTTTAAACCACCTGATTTTATTAGTGTTTCAGAATCAGAAAAGGCAACATCTTCTAACTTATGATACCCATCCCCATATAATAGATTCGCAGTAACCTCTTTAACATTTGGCAGTGACATCAATAAAGATACGACATCTTGCTGCTCACGTTTTACCTGAGAATCGGTTTTTATGTCAATACGCCACTCAGTCAACTGAGATGCAAGCCTCACATTCTGTCCCCTTCGCCCTATGGCCAATGACAGCTGATCATCATCTACAATAACTTCCATAGATTTATTTTCATCATCAATTATGACTTTATTCACCTCTGCTGGAGATAACGCATTACAAGCAAACCTTGCTTGATCTGGAGACCAGGGAACTATATCAATTTTTTCTCCCCTAAGCTCTTGTATAATATTTTGAACTCTTGCTCCTCTCATTCCAACACATGCCCCTACCGGATCTACATCCTGATCGTTTGATGAAACTGCAATTTTTGTACGCCCGCCAGGGTCTCTGGAAATAGCTTGTATCTCTACTATTTGATCACCAATCTCAGGTACCTCAGATTCAAACAGCTTTCTCACAAAATCTTTATGAGACCTGGACAGTATTAATTGTGGGCCCCTTTTCGTCTCCTTAATATCAACTAAAAGAGCTCTCATGCGTTCTTTGGGTTTATAATACTCTCTTTGAACTTGCTGTTCAGGAGGAAGAAAAGCTTCAGTTTTTCCTAGATCAACAATTATATTTCTTCTTTCTACTCTTCTGACGATACCGCTAATAAGCTCCCCTTTCCTATTTTTAAACTCTTCATAGATAACTTTGCCTTCAGCTTCTTTAATACTTTGAAGTATCCTCTGTTTAGCATTTTGTATAGCAATTCTTGTAAAATCAGGATTAATCTTTACACCAATTTGATCGCCAAGTTCTGCTTCTGGGTCAAGATCTATAGCCTCGGCTTCTGTAATTTCCATCTCAGGATCTGTAGTTTCTTCAACTACAGTCTTAAATTCAAATAATTCCACATCACCATCATTTTCGTTGAAGTGAACTTCAAGTTCCTTATCCATATCCTGCATTCTGAATAATTTTTGTGCGGCTGATAATACAGCCTCTTCAACAGCTGAAACAATCTCGTCTTTTTCAATCCCCTTATCCTTACAGACAGAATCCATTACACGTGTTAATTCAGTTAATTCTGACATTGCAAATCTCCCTTTATAAATCCAATTCCAGGTTTGCCTTTTCTATGTTCTTATAGGGAATCAAATAATTAACTCCATCAGTTTGTAGTGATACCGTTTCATCTACGAAATCAAGGAGTATCCCTTTGAAAACTTTTCTATCTTCAATATCTTCTAATGTCTTAATCTTTACAGTCTTACCCTTGTATCTTAAATAATCACTAGGTTTCTTAAGCGCTCTTGTAAGCCCGGGAGAAGATATTTCAAGAGTGTACGAACCCGGTATTACGTCATGAACTTCTAATAATCTACCAAGTTCTCTGCTTATCTGTGCGCAATCATTTACTGTTACACCCTGTTCTTTGTCAATAAACACTCTTAATATTCCCTTACTACCTAAACCTTTAAACTCTATATCGAATAGTTCAAGATTCTTCTCATATAGGAGAGGTTCCAACAATTCTTTGATGTTAGATATTATATTGTCCTCAGATAAACCCATAACGAAAGAACCTTTTACCCTAACCTATGTAATAAACTTAATTGTAATAACTTGACAATACCCTGAAAACAAAAAAAAGCGGATTCAACGCGCTTTTCATTGTAGAAATACTACCCAATTTATTGCTATAGAGCAAGAAGATGGCAATATCGGCTGCCCTCTCTCTCTAGAACTCTAATCTATTGAAATTATTGTAATCTCTAAATTGATTTACCACAATAACAATTTAATGAAGGTATATACAACTGAGAGAAAGTGGTATCCATTGGTTTTTATCGATGATAAGGCCTAAACTTGAGTTTAATCTTGTGTAGAGTTGCTACTTGATCCGGTGTGAGCACATCTTTTACCTTTAAAAACATCTCGACTTTTGTTCTAGTATAAGCAGCTTTTGTATTTTCTATCCCGTCAATTAGCTGCAAAACATCCTCTTTTTTTGCCTCAGGATTTTGCAACTCTTTTCTTAATACTGCTTCACTATTTTCAAGTTGTTTTCGATATTTAGAAATTCTTTTTTTATAAGACGAAAAGATCTTCTCGATGCTCTTTGCCTGATCTTTAGTTAAATTAAGCTCCCCTGCAATTTGCGGATCTTTCCACCACTTATAAGGCGATTTAGAACCTAGCATTGCACTAGCGTTTAATGTGAAAACAATTGCAACAACAAACATCAACAACGATATTCTCAATTAATGCCTCCATCAACATCCGTGCCGCCATCCCAAGCACCATAGATTGAAAGCACATCTGCCGTTTCCCTAGATAGGGCATTGTCAAGCTCTATGAGTATCAATTCATCTTGTTCATCAGAACTCATAAAGAGGCTATTTCTCGTATCCGGACTAAGGGCACTAAAGGTAATGATACTGACTAAGAAAATAGAAGCCATTGCTCCAGCTAAAGTCCAGTTAGGTTTTATATCTCTAAACCAGCTTAGGAACCCGGGCTTGAGCTTAACTTCATCGACAGCAGCTTTATCCCAAAAATTAGATAAAAAGTCAGTATCAGGTTCTATTTCATCTCGGGCTTCAAGGAGATTCCAAAGATTTTTAGTTTCAAAAAGATAGCTCTTACATTCACTACAACTATCTAAATGGCTTTCGACACTTGCTTTTTCAACATGTCCCAAATCACCTAATGAGTATTGAATAAGCAGCTCTTTAATATTCTTACAGTCCATATTCTCCTTCTCCCGTCAAATATGGTTTTAACTTATTTACTAATTTCATCCGTCCTCTATGAACATAGGCTTTTACAGCCCCGACTGTACATTCCAAGACATCGGCTGTTTCTTCATAAGAAAGCCCTTCATACTTACAAAGCATAATAGCAATCTTTTCTCTTTCAGGCAAAGTTTCCATTGCTTTAAATATTACCTTCTTCATTTCTTTCCTATAAATTATGTCATCTGATATTTCTACTTCTGAATCCTCATATTCCCCGGTGTTTTCATTCATTTCATCTAAGCTAACATTTGCGTTCTTTTTTTTTACATGTGTCAAACTCACATTAGTAGCTATTTTGTATAACCAGGTAGTAAATTTAGCCTCTGGTCTATATTTACTTGCTGAGCGGTAGACTCTTAAAAACACCTCTTGAGCAAGATCCTCTGAATTCTCTCTCAAATTTGTAAATCTATAAATGTAATTTAACACCCCTTTATAATGCCGGTTCATTAGCTCACTAAATGCGCTATCATCCCCGGCTTTTGTCCTCAACATAAGCTCTATATCGCTTTCCATATGAACGCCAGAACAGCCTTGCTAATTAATAACTGCATTTTGCAGAAAAAGTTGCAATTATTAGAAATTATTGCTGTTGATATCCTCGTTAAGCTATAAAAACTGGATTTAACCATATATAAGATAGGATAGAGTATCCAATCTCTAGTCAAGAATTTGAATTAAAAGTTCTATTCTTATCAGCCAAGTGGATTTATAAAGAAATAACAAAATCACTTCTTCTTTAGCCTTTCCAAATACTCTGCGGTTCTAGTATCAACTTTTATGATGTCCCCGATATCAATAAATAAGGGCACCTGGATTGTAGTACCGGATTCTAAAATAGCAGGTTTTGTTCCCCCGGATACTGTATCACCTTTAACGCCAGGCTCTGTTTCGGTGACAGTAAGCTCAACTGCTGTCGGAAGTTCAACCCCCATGAGTTCTTCGTTGTAGTAGAGAACACTTACTTCTTGCTGTTCTTTTATATAACTTGCCGCATCCCCCATTTGTTCTTTTGAGAAATCGTACTGTTCATAAGATTCCATGTCCATAAAGTGAAAGCCTATATCATCTTTATACAAAAACTGCATATTCTTTCTATCCATATCGGGCACTCTAAATGCATCTCCGGATCTGAAGCTTTTTTCTAGAACAGCGCCTGTTGCAACATTTTTAATCTTAGTTTTCATAACAGCGCTACGCTGCGCCATTTTTGAGTGGTGATATTCTATTATCTCCCAAATTCCGCCTTCGAATTCAATCTTGAGACCCTTATGAAACTGATTTGTTTCGACAACTCCCATAGTGCTTTATCTCCTTATTCAAATTCTAAATTCTAATTTTGAAACGCATTTTTCATCCCTGACGTTACGCAAGTTCTTCATCATCAAAACTACTATCTTTGATTGTAACATGATCCGTATCATCTGAAATCCGATAATCCTCATTAGCCCAAGTGCCCAAATCAATCATTTGGCATCTTTCAGAACAAAAAGGCCTCCATTTATTATCCTTCCAAGCTACTTCTTTCTTACATTTTGGACATTTAACTTTTAAAGTCATAGTTCTTCTCGTCTTGATAATTAAATTTAAGCCACATAGCGCAATTATTCAATTCCTTGGTTTCAATATATCTTAGGTTCTTTTAAACATTCTCTCTATATCATAATACGAAAGCTCCTGAGCAACTGGTCGTCCATGTGGACAGGAATGAGGGAAGTCCATACGATCAAGCTCTTCAAGCAAAGCCTTCATCTCTTCAAAACTAAGCTCAAACTTTGCAGTGATTGAAGAATGGCAAGCCATTGTAGCTATGACTAAATCTATCTTCTCACTAAGGCTTTCCTCTTTGCCGTCGCCTGCGATCTCGGAGACAACATCTTTGACTAGTATAGTAGAATCGACATTCTTTAATAGCGCAGGAACAGATCTAATTAAAAAACTATTGTTGCCGAACTCTTCAATTCTGAGTCCTAAAGACTCAAATTCCCCAAGATGTTTGTTGATCAAACTCGACTCATATGGAGGAAATTCAAGTACCTCGGGCACAAGCAACTCCTGCACCTCTAGTTCTTTATTCTCCAAATATGCACGCTTTAATCTTTCATAGTTAATCCTCTCGTGCGCAGCATGTTGGTCAACCAGCACCATACCATTATCAGATACGCAGACTATGTATAATTCCCTAATCTGACCTATAATTCTCAAACTGGAGTAAAGACCTCCGCTTTCAAAAAGACCATCAACCGGAGGATCATTTTGAGATATACGGAACTCATGCCCGATATGTTTAGAGGGCCTAATCTCATCTCTTAAGGAAGGAGAATCATAGTTCTCAACTATCTTAAGATCGCCAAGCTCTTCAGCAAAAGTTCTTTCAGGTCTATTAACATGCTGATAATTCTCATAATTTGTCTGAGCATTCTTTTCTTTTAGAAATTCTGATATGGAGTTTTCTACTCTCCCCTTGTAACTCTTTATCCAAGGAGCTTCCCTTAACATTTGAAGAATGGAAGTTCTTATTAAGTCGGCAATGAGTCTTTGGTTTCTGAACCTAACTTCATTCTTTGTCGGATGAACATTTACATCAACCTCTGCAGTGGGAATATCTATAAAGATAGCGCCTTGGGGAAATTTTCTTTTCTCAAGCATTTTCCCGTATGCATCAATTACAATCCTGGTTAAGAATTTATCTCTGACAGCTCGTTGGTTGATGTAAGTGAATAACTTATGAGTCGTTGATCTTGTATCAAGTGGACTGCTCATAAAACCTGAGACCTCAACCCCCTGTGCTTCGGCATAAATACTCTGTAGTTCGGTATTAGGAAATATATCGGACAATCTGCCTAACAAGTTATCTCTTTTAGGAAGGGTTAGAACTGCTTTCCCGCCGCTTGTTATTTCAAAACTTATCTCCGGTCTCGACATTGCCTCTCGTTGAACTATATCCAGCACGTTAGAGAGTTCAGTCTCGATTTTTCTCATAAATTTTAATCTGACAGGAGTATTGTAGAAAAGGTTCTTAACTTGAATACTTGTACCGGAAGGACATCCGGTTTCCTCTACCTTTCTGATTTTCCCACCATCACCTGATATCATGGTACCAATTACGTTTTCACTTATTCTGGTTGTAATTTTGAATCTTGAGACACTGGCAATACTAGGAATGGCCTCGCCTCTGAAACCAAGAGACTTAACTGAAAACAGATCGTTTATGTCTTTAATCTTGCTCGTAGCGTGACGCTCTAAAGATAAAAGCGCCTCATCACGGCTCATCCCCTCCCCATCATCGGAAACTTCGATTAGTTTCTTGCCGCCTGACTCAAGCTCAATCTTTATAGACCTACTACCCGCATCAATTGAGTTCTCAACAAGCTCTTTTACAACAGAGGCCGGCCTTTCAACAATTTCGCCGGCAGCTATTTTAGAAACTACATTGTCAGATAGGATTCTTATCTTTCCCATTTTTGACGCGCCCAATTACCTATAAATAGAACAAGATTTAAAAAGAGAAATGCTTACAATGAGATTATCCACTATTATGAGTAAATAGGGCTAAGAAAATAAATTCCATAGACCCAATATTAGAAGAAACACGACCGGGACCAATATGCAGGCTATAGATAAAACAGTGAAAAATGAGAGCGATTTATAGGCCCCTACTCCATATACATCATCTGAATGTTCTTTTAATATTCTTTTGAATTCACTCAACATAGTTTTAATAATCTACCTCATTAAAAAGTCAAAAGCTAAAAGCAAGAGTTAATCGCGCTTATAGGATGGGGTTATGATTATTCTAAAATTCTAAGAATTAAAATTAGTTTGAAATTACTTGGCTTTTTTGGTGGATCTTAGCGCACTCACATAAGAATCAACAGGTATAGCGGCAAGCGTCATTATCTCAATAGTACCCCTTGAGCACAAATCAACTGAAAGCTCACTAACCGTTTCATTATCAGGTGCTTCAATAACCGTTAAAAAATCATACGGTCCCAGAGTTGCATATTGCTCAAGAACCTTTACTCCTAAACTTTCAAACTCAACAGCAACCTCTTTAATCCTGCCAGGTCTTTCCTTTATGGTTTTCCTGCCCTCAGTAGTCAATTTGCTTAAGAGAATATATACACTCATTACTGTACACCTCACGAGTTTTTAAATATTAGTATAGTATTCCAGTTTTTATAAACCATTATCAAGAGGTCTCTATATTCTAGATAAAATTTATTATTTCACAGAGGTACAATTTCAGCTTTAATTATGTATAATCTTATCTTAATCTTGTTACCATATTAAGGAGATAAAATGCATTCCAAAACCCAAAAGAGCTCTAACCAGAAAAAATTATACTTAAATATCTTAATGCTAATCGCATTGTCATTCGTTCTAATAAACATTTCACTGCCTAGCGCTCAGGCACAAAGGAAAGAACCTGAATCTATTAAAAGAGTACTTGTAGTAAAAGATTATAAATGGTCCTCAGGCGGTATGGGCAGAGCTGCAATTATGTCTGAAATAACAATTGAGAATAGAGGGGAGAATGACTATAAGGACCTATCTGTTGAAGTTGATCTTTATACTGCAAATGACATACCACTGGGTTCTCTTAGAACTACTATCAAAGCGATTTTGCCAAGCAAAAGTGAGCAGACTTTTTATAATCTAAATTTTGGCATCATGCACTCAGAGCTTAAAAACTCAGTTGCCAGAGTAGTTAACGCAGAACTAATAGAAAAAGGTACACCGACACAAGCAAAAGATTTGATCTTGGTTAAAAACTGGGAATGGAGTGGCGGCCAATATGGAACTGAGGGAATACTTAAAGAAATCACCCTGGACAATAGAAGTAGTGAGGCATGGAAAGATATTGAGATAAATGTCAATTTTCTCGGAACAAAAGGCGGCAAGTTGGGTACTAGGGGATTTACCAGCAGAGCTGTAATACATGATGTAATAGCACCTAGAAGTGAGAAGACATTTACAGGTATTAATGTTGGATTTAGACACCCTGACGCTAAGGAAGTTAGTATCAGCGTTAGGCAAGCAAAACCGATATCAGACAAAGAACTGAAAATTACAACGGCTAAAAAAGAAGGCAAAACAGCCGTTAAGAAAAAGAAGAAGAAGAAAAAAACTGTCAATGAAGAGGGTGAAGTAGTATATTCAGACTCAGGTACTGATTATGGACCGGATGGAAAGAAGCTTTCTCTTTCAGAAAAGTATAAGAAAAAGTTAGAAACAGAACAAGGCGTTACACCTGTACCTTCAGACTCTGACACAGTCGATGCCGGAGCAACCTCGGATGACCAGGTTGCATTATCCGATGAGCCCAGTGATACAAAACCATCTGTGAAAGATGTGATAACAGCGCCTAAAGAAGATGTTGACGCCGGAAAAACAAGTACGGCTAAAGTTGATGAAGCAGATAGCGCTGGAGATGAAGAAGAATACGAATATGAATACGATGAAGAAGTCCCACTGCCGGATCAGGATATTGTTGTAGAAGACTTTGTATTTTCTGGATCAGTTCCTCAAACTATGGCAAGAATAAGTGAAATAACACTTAGAAACCTAAGTGACATTCCCTATACTAATATACAGATTAGGATCGACTTCTTCTCTTTCAAAGAAGAAGCACCTATGTTTTCAACTAGAGCCGTTATTAGCGAAGTACTGCCGGCAAAAAGCAAAAAAACGTTTAAGAACATAAAAGCAGGATTTATGAACGCTATTCCACAGGAAGTAAGAATTAAAGTTCTAACTGCTATTCCGTTTAGTCAGTATTAATTTTTCAAATTCTTATGAATTAAAGAATCTGAAGCTATTTTAGAATTAAAGAAGATTTAATTGAGTACCACCGGGTCGTTTAAAATGCTCAGTTGAAAGATGTACCATGTTTTCTTGCATTCCCGCCTTACGTTTTGCGACTTCAAACATGTCTTTGACCTGATTAGCATATACCCCCTTCCCCTTCATTCGATCGTGAAATTCTTTACTGTTTAAGTCCCCGCCTCTAATTGATCGTATGCGGTTTAGCACCTTATCCTTTCTGTCGGGGAAATGTCGCTCGAGCCATTTAGAGAAAATATCGGAGACGCCGTACGGAAGCCTAAGCATTACATATCCTGCACCCTTAGCTCCGGCATCCGAGGCCCTTTGGATAATATTAGGTATCTCGTGGTCAGTTAGTCCGGGTACTACAGGGGCTACTAGAACCATCACAGGAATTCCCGCTTTTGAGAGTTCCTCAATTGCTTTTAATCTCAACTTGGGCTCAGACGTTCTGGGCTCCATTAGGCTTCTAACTTTAGTATCCAGTGTCGTAATAGATACAGCAACCAATACTCCGTTCCACTTTGCAAACTCTGCTAAGATATCGAGGTCTCTAGTTACTAGATAGTTTTTAGTGACAATTCCGACCGGATTCTGGAACTCTAGTAACACTTTCAGACAAGAGCGGGTTAAGCAAAACTTCCGCTCAGCGGGCTGATAGCAATCGGTATTACCGCTCATAGCAATTGTTTCAGGTTGGTATTTCCGGGCTGAAAGTTCTTTTCTGAGCAATATAGGAGCTCTTTCTTTAATAAATATCTTTGTTTCAAAATCCAGACCTAGAGACAATCCTAGATATTCATGAGTAGGGCGGGCGTAGCAGTAGATACATCCGTGCTCGCATCCTCTATAAGGGTTAATGCCTGCGTTAAAACCAACATCTGGACTGTCGTTGTAAGTAATAATGGATTTAGTTGTGTCTTTATAAAAAGTTGTAGATGGAGAAAGGCCTTGTGATATTTCTTCTTCTGAAGGAACAAAGTCTATTTTATCAAAACGGTTTCCAGGATTCTCTGCAGACCCCCTGCCCTTAAACCCCGGCATCATAGCGCTCATAATATTTTATAGCTCCAGATAAAAATTCTGATACTTAAAAAAAGTATATAAGGTAGACGTAGAAAATCACAGGTGTCTTTTTTTCTATTTACAAAGAAAAATCATGTTAAAGGAAAAACTGGACTTGTATTATGAAGTAAATCTAGAAGTTAGAGCTAAACAAATGTCTCAAGCTCTTTTACCAACTCATCTACTATCTGATGTTCTTTGAAGGATCTGACCAATTTGCCGTCTTTGTATAGCATCCCCTTTCCTCTACCACCTGCTATGCCAATATCAGCTTCTGACGCCTCCCCAGGGCCATTAACCACACAGCCCAGTATAGCGACCTTTATTGGTCTTGGAAGCTCAATGTCGGCAATCCTGTCCTCGACATCTTTAACAAGCTTCATGAGGTCGATTTCAAGCCTGCCGCAGCCCGGACACGATATAAGCTCAATACCGTTTCTCCTGAGACCCAGTGATCTCAGAATATTAAACCCAACCGCAATTTCATCTACCGGATCACCTGTCAGAGATACCCTGATCGTATCCCCAATCCCCTCGGCAAGGAGTGCACCAATGCCGATTGAAGATTTGATAGTGCCCATCTCATATGTACCTGCTTCAGTAACACCCAGGTGAAGCGGGTATTCACACCTCTCAGCCAATATACGGTACGATGCTATCATCTTTTTAACATCCGTAGACTTTACTGAGATTTTAATATCTGTAAAATCAAGATCTTCCAGGATCTGGACATGGCGTAATGCGCTTTCAGCAAGGGCTTCAGGTGTAGGTGAGCCATACTTTTTAAGAATGTCTTTTTCAAGGGAGCCTGAGTTGACCCCAATCCTGATAGGTATTCCTCTTTCCTTAACAGCATCAACAACAGCTTTTATACGGTACTTAGCCCCAATATTTCCGGGGTTGATTCTCATTCCATCAACGCCTTGGTTAACCGCTTCAAGCGCTAATTTGTAATCAAAGTGAATATCAGAGACTATTGGAATATTGGTCTGTTTTTTAATCTCACCTAGTGATTTGGCGGCATCCATATCAGGAACAGCAATACGTACAATATCACACCCGGCTTTTTCTAAACTCTTTATTTGCGCAACTGTTGCAGCAATGTCGCGAGTATCGGTTTTGGTCATAGACTGAACTGTAACCGGGGCTCCGCCCCCAACTTTTAATCCACCAAGTTCAATCTGTCTAGAATTTCTTTCCATTTTATTTCTACAAAGATAAATCTCTAAGTTTATTTAGTTTCTTTAATAAGTGAAAGTGTATAACAAAAAACAGGCAAATCAATCAACTTGCAGGGGTTCCTTCTTCAGTATCTTTTTTGGCATCTTTTTTAGCACCTCGGCCTTTAGCACCAGGCTTAGATTCTACGATATTACCCTTTTCATCAATGTTCTTGATATTTCTACACTTAGGATAACCCGTGCACCCGACAAATTTGCCGTATCTCCCCTTTCTCTCAGCCATTGGCTTACCACACTTCTCGCACTTGAGATCCTCTCTAATTATAGGCTCTTCTTTTTCAATTACCTTCAAATTTCCGTCGGGATCATATTCAAATGCTTTGGCATTTTTACAGTCTGGGTATCTGGAGCAAGCCAAAAACTCGCCTCTCCTGCTTTGTTTTATAACCATTGGAGCACTGCATTTATCACACGGCAAGTCTTCCCTTACAACCGGGGCTGCCCTTTCTACAATAACGATTTTGCCCTCATCGTCATATTTAAATGCCTTAGCATTTTTACACTCCGGGTATTTAGAGCAGGATAAGAACTCTCCTCCCTTACCCCATTTAACAATCATAGGAGCGCTGCAGTTATCACAGGCTATGTTTGTCTCGACGCCTTTCATAGACTCCTGAGCTTTTTCAAGCCTGTCGGAGAAGCCGTCATAAAAATTCTTTAGAAGCTCAACCCAGTTTATATTGCCGTCTTCAACATCGTCCAATTTCTCTTCCATCTCCGCTGTGAACTGTATATCCATAACCTCTGGGAATCCCTGAATTAAGAGGTCGTTCACTGTTCGGCCTAAGACAGTTGGCAACAACCTATTCTTGTCTCTAAGCACGTACTCACGGTCCTGAATAGTTGAGATTATGCTTGCGTAGGTTGAGGGGCGTCCAATGCCCTTTTCTTCAAGTTCTTTTACAAGCGAGCTCTCCGTAAATCTTGGCGGCGGCTGTGTAAAATGTTGTTTGCCTTCAAGGTTTATTAGATCAAGATTATCCCCCTTTGACACATCAGGGAGCTTTCTCATCTCATCTTTTTCTTTTGCTTCTTCCTCTTCTTCTTTGCCTTCAAGGTACACAGCAGAAAAACCTGGGAACTTTATTATGGAACCTGTTGCGCGGAGAGTGGCCTTGCCTGCATCAGCTTCCAAGGTTGTCTGATCGTAGATAACCGGTTTCATCTGAGAAGCAACGAACCTCTGCCAAATTAGTTTATAGAGCTTATATTCTTCCTCGGATAGAAATTTGTTAATTGAATCAGGAATTTTACTTACATACGTAGGTCTGATTGCTTCGTGTGCATCCTGAGCAGACTTCTTAACTTTAAAAGTATTTGGTTTGTCAGGTAAATACTCGCCACTATAGTTTTCTTGAATATATGATCTTGCCTCATCAATAGCTTCATTTGAAATCCTAACCGAGTCAGTTCTCATATATGTTATAAGACCTACAGGGCCTTCTTCACCTAGCTCAATTCCTTCATAGAGCTTTTGCGCTATCGACATGGTTTTCTTGGTGCCAAATCTAATTTTCCTGGATGCTTCCTGTTGGAGTGTGCTTGTGATGAAGGGGGGAAGCGCATTTCTTTTTTTATCTTTTCTATCTACAGAAGAAACTATAAATTTTTCATTATTGATCGATTCAAGTATATGGTTTGACTGCTCTTCGTTAGATATCTCAGCCTTATCACCTTCAAATCTAACCAGAGAAGCTACAAATGAATCACTTTGTGCATCTTGTGTACGTTTTAACTCCGATTCAATCGACCAATACTCTCTGGCCTTAAAAGCCTCAATCTCTCTTTCTCGTTCAACAACTACACGAAGTGCGACGCTTTGGACCCGACCTGCGCTGAGCCCTTTTTTAACTTTTCTCCATAAAAGCGGGCTTACCTGATATCCGACTAGACGATCCAGGACTCTTCTTGCCTGCTGAGCTTCAAATCTATCCCGACTCAGATCAGTGGGATTTTCTATGGATTTTATAACTGCGTTCTTCGTAATCTCATAAAATAATACTCTGTGAGAGCGATCCCATATATTTAATTCATTGGCAATATGCCATGCTATAGCCTCTCCCTCTCTATCGGGGTCAGACGCTAAGTAAATATTATCGGCATTCTTGGCAGCCTTCTTAAGTTTATCCAGATACTTCCCCTTACCTCTTATAACCACGTATTCCGGATTAAAATCATTTTCTATATCAACACCTAACTTACTGCTTGGCAGATCAATCAGATGCCCTGAGGAAGCTTCGACACTAAAGTCTTTTCCTAAGTATTTCTTGATAGTCTTAGCTTTCGCAGGAGACTCAACAATTATAAGAGATTTAGACATTCACCCACCTATTTTTTAATTTAATTTCAGTATTTAGATTAATCATAAACG
>SPCL01000259.1 GCA_004525335.1 Thermodesulfobacteriales bacterium | reverse complement strand
TTAAACAATTATTACTATCAATTCCTTCGGTCCATGTACGCCTAGGGTTAGATTTAGCTCTATATCGGCAGTACGGCTTGGGCCGGTGATGAAGGTCATACAGCTTGTGATATCTTCAACGTTTTGAAGCTTACTTTTTAGTATTATGAATAGGTCCTTTATATTTCTCGCCAAGTTTTCTTGTCTTACGATAGCCAAATGAATCGGTGGCAAAAGAGATACACTCCGTGGTTGGTTCTTGTTGGTCAGCAATACTAGAGTCCCGGTATCAGCAATAGCATAATCAACTTCCGTAATTCCAATATCAGAATTTGCTATTTTATTTTTATTCTTAGCAGCGATAAATTTCAACCCAGTCTTTTTAATATCTTCTTTGAGATTGATCTCTTTTAGATATTCGGATTCCCAGATCGAAAAAGATTTCAGTTCTTTTCTTTTAATTAGGTTGAGCAAAGTTTTGTTGATATTCTCTTCATTCTCAAGTTCTGCAACATTTGTATTTACATTTGTAAGCTCATCTATAAATTGAGTTTTTAAATTGCTCCGCAGTTCTTTTGTTAAATTTTGGACCTCTTCAGCCTCACTTAGAAAATTTCTCTCTACAGTGGTTTCTTCGGAACTTACCCCTTTTAGCCCCCTTCTGATCGTGTATAAAATTTCTTCTCTTGAATTACTCATATGCTCATCAATTTTAAAATAGGCCCCCTACCCCGTCTCAGCTTTTATTTCTTTCCATCTTTCCCGAAATGTTTTCTTGGCTACGGAAGGAAAGTCTCGTTTATCCGTCCATCTTGAAAATGGATATGGAAGTGCATTCAACTTTCCGTTACTTCTTTTCCAGGGGATTTGCAAATAATAAGAAAGCTTGTTTGTAATTTTATATATCGACTCATACTCAACTGTGAATCGCCAAAACCTGATTCCCAATTTCTCTATAAGATCTTTCCCACTATTTATCCCTAGCTTTTTGGATTCAATAACATTTTTTCTAAGTTCTAAAAGCACTTTTGGAAAATCAATTTTGACCGGGCAGACATCGTGGCAAGCTCCGCAAAGCGATGAGGCAAACGGCAGCTCAGAAGCTTTATCTATACCCATTAACTGTGGGGTTATGATCGCCCCAATTGGTCCTGAGTAAGCCCCTCCATATGAGTGCCCACCGACATGTCTGTAAACCGGGCAAATGTTAAGACAAGCTCCGCACCTTATGCAGTAAAGAGATTCCCTTGTTTCTTCTGATGCCAAGATTCCAGAGCGACCATTATCTAGTAGAACAAGATGAAACTCTTCGGGGCCATCTACATCGGTAGGGCTTTTTGGCCCTGTAATGAATGAAACATATGTCGAGGATTTCTGCCCTGTAGCGCTCCTTGCAAGAATGCTTAGAAACAGCGAAAGGTCCTCATATTTCGGAATAAGTTTCTCAATACCAACTAGCGCTACATGTATTTTGGGAACGGTGGTTGTAAGCCTCGCATTCCCTTCATTCTCAACGATTACTATTGTCCCGGTTTCTGCTACAGCAAAGTTAGCGCCCGAGACACCCATCTCAGCATTTAAGAACTCACTTCTTAGTCTCTCTCTTGCAACTTTTGTAAGTTCTTCCGGTTTCTCATAATGTGGTACCCCTAATTTCTCTGAAAATAGTGCCGAAATGTCATCTTTAGTTTTGTGGATGGCGGGAGCTATTATATGAGAGGGATGCTCGCCGGCTAACTGGATAATATATTCCCCTAGATCGGTTTCAACTACTTTTATTCCAGCATCTTCAAAACTGCTGTTAAGCTCTATCTCTTCTGTAGCCATAGACTTACTTTTTACGACTAATTTAACACCCCTATCATTTGCAATTTTGACTATTATTTGAGAAGCTTCATGAGCGTCTTTTGCCCAGTGTACTATTCCGCCAGCCTTAATTACCTTTTCTTCAAGCATGATCAGGTATTTATCCAAGTTAGCTATTGTATTCTTCTTTATTTCTCTAGCGGCTGATCTTAGTTCTTCCCAATCTGATACTTCTTTACTAGCTTTGTTCCTTGCGGTGCGGAAACGATCGGTAACATTCACAAGCGCTTTTTGTAGCGGTTTGTTCTGAATGGCTTTATCTGAGTTTTTTTCAAATCTAACTTCTTCAAATCCCATTTTTACCTCTGCTTGCTAGTAACTGAGCTAGATGCATTACTTTTATCGGAATCTTTCTTCTACTTAATGCCCCTTCAATATTCATTGAACAGCCCATGTCTGCGGATACAACGGTGTCGGCTCCGCTATTAACTATGCATTCTATTTTTTCATCCAACATTGATACTGAGACATTAGGGAATTTGATAGAAAAAGTGCCGCCAAACCCACAGCATGCATCATGCATTTCCATTTCTCTAAATTCTACACCCCTCACAGATTTTATTAACTCTCTTGGGCTGTCTTTAACTCTAAGCTCTCTGAGTAAATGACAGGAATCGTGATATGTTATTACGCCATTATATTCAGC
>SPCL01000251.1 GCA_004525335.1 Thermodesulfobacteriales bacterium | reverse complement strand
TTTAAAATGAAGCGTTCATTATATCTGTTTTCCATATTGCTATTCTTAGGTATTTTTGCTGTTCATTTTACGGTATATATGGCATATGCCGATGACGCGACAACGGTAAAAAGCAGCAAGTCCAACTCTGATTTGCGCCAAGTACAACCGAATCCTAAGCCTGTGGAAGCGACAACGGTAAAAAGCAGTAAATCCAACGCCAGCGAACGCCAAGTACAACCGAATCCTAAGCCTGTGGAAGCGACAACGGTAAAAAGCAGCGAGGAAGAAGAACTACAGATGCGTCAAATACAACCGAATCCTAAGCCAGTTGAGGGGAAAAAGGCCCAAGCCAAGCAACTCGAACCCCTATAGCGAATGACTTCGGGCGGGCTGACCACCCATGACTGTGATTGGATATTCGGTTACCTTTCTGCGAGTGAAGCAGGGGCAGACTTATAAAACTTAATCTTTTTTTAATTAAAGGTTCGATTCCAACTTAAGCCTTTCTTAACAAAAGAGGAGCAGTACACATAACTCACCTCTCGGCCAAAGCTTTATACCTACCCCACATTATAGAACTAGTTATACAATCAATTAGGAGGATGAATTTTAAAAGTCAGATGGTCACAAATCTGGTCACATTGCTACTTAACGACACATCTGATAAAATTTTGACATTGGTAACTTGCTGGAAAGAATAAGGAATTCTGGTAGCGGGGGTAGGATTTGAACCTACGACCTTCGGGTTATGAGCCCGATTTTATATATTGTATGAACTTGCCAGGTTTTGTTCTTATTAGCTATAACCTTCCTATATCATTGAATATTATTAATTACTATTTGTAAGGCTTGGTTTATGTTTGTACTTATTAGTAATTTCATATGGTCACATATTTGGTCACATTTCTAAAATGTGCATAGAGAACTTAAGCTTGACGCTAGTACCTCATTATTTGCTCTGGACTAAAACGCTTCCTGCCCATTATAATGACCTCCTATAAATATGGTTATCTAAAAAAATAACTTAACTTGTGGACCTATTATAGGGGGCAGGTCATGTGAGCTCGGGATCAAGCGAGGAGTTGCCATCAGAATCGCAGGAAGAACTAATAAGAAACGAAGATAAGACTGTAAGAACCAGGATTAAGGTGGCTGTTTCTTTGAGCAAATTAGTAAATCTTTTTCTGTAATTAGTTAGAACTAAGACCTCTCCACTCTTTAGTTTGAATGTTCATCAATTAGTTTTCAGAATCTCAATTAGGATCTAGTACTTAAAATCTAGTTAGCAGCAGAAGGGCTATATTGAGATAGATTCTCTTCGCTCTCAAAATAATAAACTTTTCCATCTGGCGCTGCGCCTATTACAGCTTCAGCTTTATCTACTGTATTTCCACTAATAGGGTCAGTAGCTTCTCTACTCTGAGGATTGTTTTTGATTTTTGCCTTACACATCTCACAGCAGCCATAATATGTTTTACCCTCAACTTCAACTGGTATCTGCTCTCTTGCAAATTCTTGGTCTGTTATCATGCAGACATACTTAGAATCAACCTCAGTTAAAGATTTGCTTTGCTGACTATTGGTTTCAGCTTGGGTAATTGTACCAAATGATAAAATGGCTACTAAAGAAATGATGTTTAGAAACAATACTTTTGTGAATAGTGATTTTTTAGTCATAAAATTCCTCCTTAAAATATATAGATATAGAATAAGAGTATTTTCCTAATCTGCAAATTTATCACAAATTCTCTCAATCAAGCTATAATAAAGATAACTCAATTTAATTTACAAATAGGATATAAACTAAATGACTGAAATAAAAGGTGATTGGGATCTAGTTAGGGTAGAAGAATATTTAGATCAAACAAAGTTCCCTCTAAGGTTTTCGTGCGTGTCATCAAAGGGCTATCCCTTGGTGTTTTCATTGTGGTACCTATACGAAGACGGGCTAATCTGGTGTGCCGTTCAATATGATTCTGCAATTGCAAAGATTCTAAGAGCTAATAATAGATGTGGATTTGAAGTAGGTCCCAATATTAGTCCATATATGGGAGTAAGAGGAAAGGGAAATGCTAAGCTAGTTCGGGAGAAAGGATCAGAAGTGCTGGAAAAACTTATAGAAAGATTTCTGGACGATACTAATTCCGATCTGGGAAAGTGGCTTCTTAGTAGAAAGGACACAGAAACAGCTATTTGTATTGACCCAAAATGGTTTTATTCCTGGGATTACAGTCAGAGAATGAGATGATTCGTCCTTTGTATTAGGGTTGTAAACCAACCTATTGCTATCTGAAAATGAAAAGCTATAAAAATTTATTTGCGTCATAACTACCCAACATCATTATATATTTCAAATTTATTTGTGATTTTCAATAAAAATCCGAAATTTTCACGAAACTTTATTAGTATAATAAGATATGTAAAGCAAGTTTCTGAATCGTCAATTCAATTGCTTTTGCAATGAGCAATTAACCGATTTTATATTAAATGGAGATTTTCAGATGAATATAAAACAAAAAAAGCAGTTGGTTACATAAGGGTTTCTACCACTATACAGGTCAAAGAAGGTGAAAGTCTTGACCTGCCCCCCTATGACCTGCCCCCCTATAATAGGTACATAAGTTAAGATATTTTTTAGAGAGAAAACCCTATACATAGGAG
>SPCL01000184.1 GCA_004525335.1 Thermodesulfobacteriales bacterium | reverse complement strand
TTTTCCTATTTGCATTTGTCGTTCAATACGTCTTTGGTGTTTTTGTTCATTATTGGCCCAGAATCACTGGTACAAGTGATATAAGACACGGATTCAAAGTTGGTTTAACTGCTCTTGTAGTGCTCGAACTAATTGCGCTGGTCTGGTACGTCGTATACAGACCGAGATCAAAGCTTGAAAGTTCTTAAATATGATATGCATACTTTTCAATAAAGATGCCTATAATTCTCTAAGGTTATTAGTATAATATATAAAGGGATACGACCATTTTATGAATCGAATAATTGCAATCATGTCAGCCGTTATCTTAATTGCTATAATAACGGTACTATTTTTTGAGAAGGGCTACATCCGTTTTAACTATCCCGATCAGTCCACCTACCCAGTGCGTGGGATAGATCTATCCCATCATCAAGACATTATTGACTGGGATATTCTTACACGAGAAGATCTTAGCTTTGCTTTTATTAAGGCAACCGAAGGCGGCGATCACAAAGACACACAGTTTGAAAGAAATTGGGAAAGGGCAGGGGACATTGGACTCGTCAGGGGGGCATATCACTTTTTTACATTCTGTAAGCCCGGACTCGAGCAGGCGCTTAACTTTATTCAAACCGTCCCGGTCGAAAAAGACACACTGCCTCCCTCGATTGACCTTGAGTTTAGCGGCAACTGTCAGGCAAGACCCTCAAAAGAAGAATTACAGCATGAACTCAATGTATTTGCCAAGTTGATCGAACAAAGATATGGTCAAATACCGATTGTTTATACAACTAAGGAATCCTATAACGCATTTTTAGCCGGGGATGATCTCGGATATCCAATCTGGATAAGGGATATATATACAAAGCCTGATTTGCCAGATGGATCAAAATGGGATTTCTGGCAGTTCACCCACCGCGGTAGAATCCATGGCATAGACGGATTTGTGGATTTAAACGTATATAACGGTAATAAGGAAGAGTTTCAGAATTTAATCTCTTCCGGCGTCAAATAACAAGCTATGAGTTCTAGATTGTCACTAATGTGAAAAGACTTATGCCCCGACTGCGGCTTTCTCTTCAACTATTCCAGTCTTAGAAGTCCGAGGGGCGTTATCCTCAAGCTTGGTTACTCTTTTATAAAGACCTGTTTTTGTGAACACTTTACAAATATAGTGTTCGGTCTCTATTTTGCCTTCTTTAGATTTTTTCTCAAAGGCCATAGTGCAAACTAGCTGCTCGCCTTTCTGCCTGGATAGTCTAAGCTCCGTGATCCATACTTTAGAATATGGGATCTCACTGTCGAGCTGACCAGCTTTTAGAACCTCAGTTACCTCACCCGTGTTGGTGTCGATCATCTCAAGTGAATTCCATTCGTAACCAAGATATTTTTTCTGTTTCTTCTTAATCTTAAATACGTTTACAAATATCTTTTTGCTTTCAGGGCAGAGAATCACATCTTCATATGTCAATTGCTTACCGGAAGGGGTGATCTTATGGTATTCGTTCTCGGTAAAATGTCTTGCATAAAGACTCTTAACACCGATTCCTTCCTCAAGCTGCTGGTAGAAGTGTGCTAGAAACTGTTCGCTTTCAGGCTCAAAATAGAGCTCCAAAAAGCGTTCCTCAGGAGAAATCCCGATATTTTGCCATTGATTTGTCATTTTCTTCCAACCTTTAAGCGTAAATAGGTTAAGAACCCATAGCGCTCGGTGTATTTTTTATCAGCAGGCGACCCAGCCTATCTGACAAAATTATTTACTTCTGTAAAACTTGAAAAAATAGAAACGCGCGCGGTTTTGGAGCCGACACGTTTCAAACCCATAACTATTATAATACAAATGTTAGGGGTTTGTGAAGGGGGATGTGAAATTAACGAAATTTCATAACAACCTCCCGTATTATGTGCTACACTTTATAGTATAAAAGCTACGGGAGGCGGTAATATGAGAACTGCGGCACTTTCTTTATTTGTTGCGCTTTTAATCACACTTCCCCTCTCTATAGAGTCTAGGGCTCAGGATTATTTAAAGAGCCTAATTCTTCCTGATGACATTGCCGAAAGGCCCCCGCAAGTCTCCTATGATGAAGATCTTGATCAGGATATATTCACACGAGAAAATTTCTACAATAAGAGCGCGGGAACCAACCAGTACAGACGAACTATAAGAGCCCCTCAAAAAAGCATGAACTTTGAAGTCTACAACCCGGTCGATGACCCAGCTACAGTTACAGAAGCATCCTCCGCCAAAGAAGCCTCCACAGAAGCAGCTATAGTGGAGAAAGACGGGAAAGCAGTGACTGTCATCTCTATCAAGAAGGAATCTGTGGCAAAGCCCGAGACTAAATAGTTTACATACTGATCCGCGCTAATAAGTAATTCCTAAACATACAAAGATATCCTATAAGCTGATGGTAGGCTTGTGGGAGTTCAAATTCAACTAGCAAATTCAACTCTAGTTTCTATAGGCAATTAAATTCTGATGTGGTCTAATTGTGAATGAGATAAGAAAATGGAGAAAAGTTATAAGATCTTCCAGAGAATAGGGGGATATCGAACACACATATCCGCAACCTCTTATCCTGAAGTATAGAAAACTCTTCTTGTGGGTGAATAATCTTAAAACTAAAACCGGTGGTACTGCAACTGCTGTAATAGTAAGTAAGTATAAATATTATTCCTTGCGAGCCCCACCTTATGTCTAATTCTCTGCCAAGATAATTAGTTTCCGGTTACATGGGGCTCGGGTTGTAAAATCCGGTTGCTTATTATTATAACCAATATAATTTTTTTTGTAACCCCTAATTTTTTGAAAATTCATAAATTAGAGAAAATAATAGCATTTGCTTGCAGAATGATAGGTCAAAAACTACTTTATGAGACTATATTTGTTGAATATAGTTAGTAATGCCGGAGTTTTATAAAGGAAACTGGATTGACAGCCGAATTTGCCTAGATTTACTTTAGAATTGGAGTTGCAGTCAACACCTGCAAGTCTACAGCGTTCATAAACGTCGATGCGGCCCCTAGAGTGTGCCCTGAAGCAAGATAAGTCTGCTTGCTCCTTGGAGCGAGGGTGACAGGCAAAACGCCGACTTCCTGGCTCACTATTGATCCGGCGCCCCCTGAGGACATTGAGGTGTAGTACACCCGCACTTTAACATCCTTGTACTCGATATCACTGTTGTTTTCAATCGTAACATGATGAATGATCGCAACAGCGCTCCAAGTAGCATACACATTCCAGTCGGTCACTTTGATATACCACTCCGGATGAGCAGCCATAGTGTTGTCGTTGTAGTTCTGGGAATAAGAAGGTGCGCTCATAAAGGGAATTGCTAACAAACAGAGTGTTAATATTATTCTCTTCATGATATTTATAGTATAAGGAGCCGCTTAGGAATAAGCAATTATTAGTTTTTATACCTTATTTAATATAAAGCTCCTTATCAGGTAATATAAAGACATATTCTTAACATTTCAAAGGAGATAATTTAATGTCTGAGATCGAGAACGCAGAGAATACTGAGAACGAAGAAAAAACTGAAAGAGAAAAACAGATGGAGCTTTTCGGAATTGTACTTGAAGACCTTGAAACAATGATAAAGCAAAAATCCAGACACAGAGAGACTCCGATGACTGATGTGATGATAGACTGGCTTGAGTTTGCCCAGAGCCAGCTTGACGAGAAATATGTAAACGTCAATCACACTATTAACAGGATTATATATCTGATGCATAAGGGTTTTGTAATTGATAACCCTGATATGAAGGATTAGATTCTCTTGAGACGCATATCAGCTAGCAAATTCTATTAAGAATAATTT
>SPCL01000042.1 GCA_004525335.1 Thermodesulfobacteriales bacterium | reverse complement strand
TATCAGGGTGTTGATGTTGATCTGCCCAAAACCGATTCTCAGCCTATACCTTCTTTAGACCGTGAAAAAAAGATTGTGGTGACGCTAAATTCTGCTGGAGAAATATTTATTGATAAAGAGCAGTTTTCACTTTCAGAACTCAGAATTGAGATCAGAACACTTATGTCTGAACAGGGTAAAGAACTAGGAGAAGAAGAAGTATTTCTAAGAGCTGATACAAATGTTCCCTACGGTTCTGTTGTTGAGGTCATGTCTGAGATTAGAAACGCAGGGGTAACCAAATTAGGTCTAATAACCGAGCCTGTTCCAAAAAAATAATAAAGGGTAATTGTGGCAATGAAGCCATCCAAAAAAGACTCTTCTAATCGTTTAGGGATGTTTTTCTCCATTGCGCTGCACGCAGGTCTCGTAGTGCTTATACTCTATTGGGGATTCAGCGGATCTACTGAGTACAGCAGTAATCCCGGTCCTATAGAGGTGTCCCTCTCAGGTCTTGAAACCGGAGGAGGCGCTAATCCACCACCTGTTAAAAAAGCTGTACCTAAGCCTAAACCTAAACCACCAGAGCCAGAAGAGGTTGTTGAAGAGGAGCCACCTCCAGAACCAGAGCCTGAGAAAAAAGAAATAGTAAAAGAGGAACCAAAAAAGGAAGAACCCAAGAAAGACGTTATACCTATGGAACCAGAGAAAGAAGAAAAGAAAGAGGTTGCTAAAACGCCTGAGCCTACAGCTAAGCCTCAACCTACCGAAAAGCCAAAACCGAAAGCAACTCCGAAACCAACAGAAAAACCCAAGCCTAAAGCGACTGAAAAACCAAAGCCTAAACCTACGAAAAAGCCGGAGAAGAAAAAGGATTTCGACAAAGAAAAAGACAGAATATTAAAAGACATTCAAAGACAAAAGGTTCTTGATGAACTTAAAAATAATAAACCGGATTCACAAGAGCCTAGTGAGAACTTTGAGGACGAGATACAAGAAGAAATGGGTGAAGAGCAGAGGCTTGCAATGGGCGATGATGTGAAAAGCGGCGGTGAGCCTGATTCAGAAGGAAGTTCAGCCAAGAGCTCAAGCGGAGGCTCTTCAATAAGTCCATTAATTATTCAAACTTACTCCAATCAAGTTCATAGAAAAATCAGCCGTAACTGGACAATGCCACCTGGAGTCTCAACAGATGGTAGTCTTTCAACGTCAGTACTTTTTAAAGTAGATGCAAATGGGAATGTGAACAATGTAACAATCACAAAATCTTCAGGGAATTCTGTTTTTGATAGTTTTTGTAAACAGGCTATAGTTCGCTCCGCTCCGCTTCCTCCGCCACCTACTGAGCTTGCAGAAGAAGCTAAAAATAAAGGGGTGGAACTCACATTTAACAATAAGCAGTAATCCAAATTAATTAGGGAAGAAATAATGAACCTCATCCTCATACGACATGGAGAGACAGACTGGAACAGGATCGGCAGGTGCCAAGGGGTTGCAGATATTGTCTTAAATGAAAATGGTAAAAAGCAGGCCCGAGAATTGGCCCATTCTTTGAGAGATCATAATATTAAGGCCATTTATTCAAGTGATTTGAAAAGAGCTCATGAAACAGCACAGCATATAGCTGAGCATCATAATATTACAGTGCAGCTAGAACCCGGACTTCAGGAAATGAACCAGGGGGACTTAGAAGGACTAAGCTTTCCCGATATAAGAGATAAATATGCGGAAGTTCTTAAACAATGGAGGGAAAGCCCTGAAACTCTGAGACTTCCGAGCGGGGAGTCATTGGTTGAAGTCCAGAATAGAGCCTGGAAAGTGTTTGAAAAAGTTCATCAGAACCATATCGGAGAGACAGTTGTAGTTGTGAGTCACAACCTCACTATTATTACACTACTTTGTAAAATTACTGGTGTGGGGCTTAAGGGATTTAGAGATTTTCACATTGAGGCCACTTCAAAAAACATTATAATCTCAGAAGACGGCAGTCTTAGGATCGATGTTATAAATGATGTCTCACATCTATCTCCTATGGAATCCGTTCCCCTTTTTGAGTCAAATTGATAACTGTTTAAGCACGAAGCGACACAAATAAACCTTATGAAAGAGCCGTATGGCTCCTTGTAACATGAAAAATTATGTGGTGTAATTGCATACCAATATGAAAGAAGACATCATCAATGTAGTCTCCCAGTCCGTTGAGAAGATAGGAAAGAATCTAGACCTTACTGACTTATCAGTAGAAATAGAAGTGGGTATGCCCAAGAGAAAAGAGTTTGGCGATTTCTCAGTAAACACCGCTATGTTAATCGCTAACAAGATTGGCAAGAAACCCCGGGAAGTTGCCGAGCTGATTATCGAAAACCTCCCTCAAGAAAAAGACGAACTATTTAATAAAGTAGAAATTGCAGGGCCTGGATTTATAAATTTCTATGTAAAAGAAGAAGCAATTGTTAATAAGCTCTTACAAATAGAAAATGCCGGTGAGAAATTTGGTACAAGTAATTTAGGAAACGGAGAGAAGGTGCTGGTGGAATTTGTAAGCGCCAACCCTACAGGCTTTCTTCATATGGGACATTCCCGAAATGCTGTAGTCGGCGATACCGTGGCCAGAATCCTGAGCGCCTCAGGCTATGATGTTACCAAAGAGTTCTACATAAACGACGCCGGAAGACAGATGAACCTTCTAGGGGAGTCTGTCCTTATAAGATACAAAGAACTCTTCGGACACAGTGAGGAGTTGCCGGAGGATGGGTACAAAGGCGAATATGTTAAGGATATAGCCTCTCAAATAAAAGCTGAAAAAGGGGATTCTCTTCTTCAGGATTCTGCAGAACAAGCGTCAACGTATTGTAGGGAACTGGCCAAAGGGATACTACTTGAAGAGATAAAAAAAGATTTAGCCGATATAAATGTACTTTTCGATGAATGGTACAGCGAGGTAGAGAATATTCACACAGTATCAGCTGAGTCTGAAGATACTAAATTAAGTCAGATTAAGGCTCTTCTTAATAGCAAAGGTGTTCTTGAAGAACGAGAAGGGGCGCTTTGGTTTAAGGCTACCGAATTTGGGGATACGCAAGATTGGGTTCTCATAAAAAGCGATGGTAGTCCGACATATTTTCTTGCCGATATTGCCTATCATCTTGATAAATATGAACGCGGGTTTGATAGAATTATTAATGTTTGGGGCGCCGATCATCATGGTCATGTGTCGAGACTTAAGGCTGCTCTAAGATCAATAGGATTGGATGATTCACGCTTCAATGTGCTTCTTATTCAGTTCGTCAGACTTATGAGGGAAGGCAAAGAAGTGGCAATGTCAAAACGGGCTGGGAGTTATGTAACACTAAAGGAAGTTGCACAGGAGGTTGGAGCAGATGTGATGCGCTTTTTCCTTCTAATGCGAAGCTCTGAAAGTCATCTGGATTTTGATCTTGATCTGGCCAAGAAGGAATCAAGTGAAAACCCGGTCTATTACATACAATACGCTTATGCCAGAATTGGCAGCATTTTTAGGAAAGCTCAAGAAGAGGGCATAACTCAATCCAGTAATAATTTAGCACTCCTAAAAGCTCCTGAGGAAATTGATCTTGTTAAAAAACTTCTACTTTTCCCTGAAGTTCTAGAAGATAGCGCTAAATCTTTAGCTCCTCATAAAGTTGCATATTATCTTCAAGAGCTAGCAGCGCAGTTCCATGTGTATTATAATAAATGCAGAGTGGTAGACGAAAATAAGGATATTAGCAGCGCTAGGTTGTATCTAATAACGTGCGCGCAAACAGTGCTCGGCAACGGGCTTAAGCTACTCGGAGTTTCGGCTCCGGAGAGGATGTGAGAAATGAGCAATAATAACTCTGGTCCAAAGAATAGTAAGATAATTTCACTCTTTATAACATTCGCAATTCTTTTTGTCGTTGTCTTCGGCCTGGGAGTTATAATAGGAAAAGGGCTAGGCGGCCCGGATACGAATACTGTCCAAAAAAGCTACGATATCGAAGCTCCAGAAGTAGAGTACGGCGCATCAGATGAAATTGCTAGTGAAAAAATTGCGCCACTTGAAATGGAGTCTGAAGTGGTTGTTTTGGACGAAGATATTCTAGATGAAGATGCTGAATCTTCTGTTGATAAGGATTCTAAAGAAGCTACCGCTGATACTGATAGCACAGAATCTCACTCTAAAGATACGCCTCAGATAGAAACCCCGTCACAAACACCACAACCTGAGAAAATGACAGATAAATCTGAGGCTGATTCAAAAGAGGTAATAAAAGAGAATGAGTCTCCTAAGGTTGTTGTTGAAAAAACACCGCCAACAAAACAAGATACTCCGCCAGATAAGAGTACAATGCCTAAGATCGATCCGAATGGTCGTTACACTGTTCAGATTGGGGCCTTTCAAAACCAAACAGAAGCTAATAAGCTTATGAACTCACTAAAATCTAATGGCTACCCAGCCTTTATTAAACAAGTAGAGACCCCAGATAATAAGACCTGGTATCGGGTAAGAGTAGGTACCTTTTCCACAAAATCTGAAGCCCTAAATTACGGGGACAAATTAAAACAAAGGGCATCAGGGGTTAAGTATCTATTTATCACTGTAAATAACTAGAGCTATCTCGTTCCTTGCTTGGTTACTATAAAGCTGATATTGTTATTTTCAAATAAAAGATGAATTTGTAACAAAGTTGACGTGGATTTGAATAATGACTCAACCCGAAGAAATAACACAAAGATCTAAAAACAACGAGGGTCCGCAAGCATCCAAACTATTAGGTAGCGGAATTAAGACCTGGTGGCTTCTGTTGATGTTGCCGATAGAAGAGTATCTTCTCAAAATAAAGATCCATCCTGACATTCTGACGATATCCACTCTAGTCGTTGGAGTGCTTACCGGTTTGGCTTATCATTACGGATTAATTTTTATTGGGGGTATCTTGGTTCTTGGCGGGTCGACTTTTGATATATTTGACGGCCGGGTTGCTAGAGCGCAGGGGATCAATAGTGAAAGCGGTGCTTTTTTTGATTCAAGTTTAGATAGGATTTCAGAAGCTTTTATTTATGTAGGCTTACTTAGCCTCTTTCAGGGAACTATTTTTTCATACGTAGTCTTTTTCATACTCGTCTCTACAACAATGGTAAGTTACACACGGGCAAGAGCAGAAGGCTTGGGTGTGAAGTGTGAAGTCGGCATTATGCAGAGAACAGAAAGAGTTGTTTATCTCGGTGTTCTTTCAGTCTTCAACTTTTTCGGGAACCTGATTGCAAATGCCTTTGGTTACGGATCTGATAACTATTTGCTTAAGCTTTCTTTAATACTGATACTGGCTTTTTCCTCATATACAGCAATCCAGAGAATGGTTCATGTTATGGGTACTTTGAAGAAAAGAGAGGCTGGAAATAATCCCGAGCCCGAATCTGACAAAGAGCCGGAAATTGCTGAGTCCTAACACTTATTCTTAAATATTCCCTTATATTTGATAGTTTCTGAATTCTTAGGTATAAATTCATTGCCTAAGTGCTTGCCAACCTACGTACTAGGCTAAATTTTGCTGTTGTCTAAGTTGTCTATATTACTTGCTTTTTCTCGACCATAAGAGGCAACAAATATTTAAATAACATTTGGGGGAACCTTATAATTTAGTTAAGGGGAATTGTAGTAAACTGCGTGAAATTTACAGGTAATTCCTAAAAATAAAGTAAAATATGCCTAAACGCACTGATATTGAAACTATACTCCTATTAGGATCGGGCCCAATTGTAATTGGGCAAGCCTGCGAATTTGATTATTCGGGCACCCAAGCCTGCAAAGCTCTTAAAGAAGAGGGATATCGAATAGTTCTCGTCAATAGTAACCCCGCCACAATTATGACCGATCCTTCTTTTGCAGACCGCACTTATATAGAACCTCTTCATCCGGATATTGTTGAGAAAATCATCAAGAAAGAGCGCCCTCAAGCGCTGTTGCCAACCCTAGGCGGTCAGACTGCTCTTAACATCGCAGTGGACCTTGCAGAATCAGGTGTGCTTGAAAAATACAACGTTGAATTAATCGGAGCAAAATTACCGGCAATTCAAAAAGCTGAAAACCGTCAGCTCTTTAAAGAAGCTATGATTAATATCGGCCTTGAAGTTCCAAGAAGCGGCATTGCTCATACAATGGAAGAAGCCTGGAGTGTGGTGGAAGAAATAGGTTTTCCTGCGATAATTAGGCCGTCTTTTACTCTTGGTGGAGCAGGCGGAAGTGTTGCATACAACAAAGAAGAATTTGAGGAATTCGTTAAATCCGGGCTCGATTTAAGCCCGTCTACCGAAATACTAGTTGAACAGTCAGTCTTGGGGTGGAAAGAATATGAGCTTGAGGTAATGCGCGATACTGCTGATAACGTAGTGATTATATGCTCAATTGAAAATTTTGATCCTATGGGAGTTCATACCGGAGATTCTATTACAGTAGCTCCTTCTCAGACTCTGACGGATAAAGAACATCAGAGGATGCGAGACGCATCAGTAGATATAATGAGAGAAATCGGTGTTGATACCGGAGGGTCAAACGTACAGTTTGGTCTTAACCCTGAAGACGGAAGTATGGTTGTGATAGAAATGAATCCCAGGGTTTCTAGGAGCTCAGCTCTTGCCTCAAAAGCTACCGGATTTCCAATAGCCAAAATTGCAGCCAAACTTGCTGTAGGTTATACGCTTGATGAAATATCAAATGACATCACCAAATATACACCGGCTTCATTTGAACCCACGATAGATTACGTCGTTACCAAAATTCCAAGATTTACTTTCGAAAAATTTCCACAAACTGAGCCTACTCTCACAACGCAGATGAAATCAGTTGGGGAAGTAATGGCAATTGGCAGGACCTTTAAAGAGTCTCTTCAAAAAGCCATGCGCTCACTTGAGATTGACTCCTGGGGCTTTGAGCCGATTACAGGCGATTTGGATCTTATAAAACAGAAGCTGAGAACTCCCAATCCTGAGAGATTATGGTATCTGGCAGACGCTTTTAGAGCAGGGATGGATATTGAGGAAATATTTAACCTTACATACATAGACAGGTGGTTTCTACAGAACATAAAACAAATACTGGATGTTGAAAATAAACTTAAAGAAGCAAACGGCCAAATCGGGCTAGACCTACTTAGGCTTGCTAAAGAATATGGCTTTTCTGATATTAGAATAGCCGAGCTTGTTGGGAAAGCAGAAGATGAGATAAGAGGAATCAGGCTCAAAAATAATATGAAGCCGGTCTATAAAATGGTTGATACATGCGCCGCTGAGTTTGAAGCACACACTCCTTATCTCTATTCAACATATGAAACCGAAGATGAAGCCCCACCTAGCGATAAAAAGAAGGTCATAATACTTGGCGGCGGTCCAAACAGAATCGGACAAGGGATTGAGTTTGATTATTGCTGTGTGCATGCCTCATATTCTTTAAATGAAGAAGGTTTTGAGTCGATTATGGTCAACTGTAACCCAGAGACCGTAAGTACTGATTATGACACATCCGACAGGCTATATTTCGAACCCCTTACACTTGAAGATACTTTATCAATAATTGAACGGGAAAACCCTTGGGGAGTAATTGTTCATTTAGGGGGTCAAACCCCACTTAAACTTGCGATACCTCTTGAAGAGATGGGTGTGAGGATTATAGGGACATCTCCTGATAGCATAGATCTTGCTGAAGACAGGGAAAGGTTCAGGGACCTTGTACAAGAGCTTGGGCTTAGGCAGCCACAAAGCGGTATTGCCAGGAGTCAGCAAGAAGCTCTACAAATTGCCCAAGATATAGGTTACCCAATAGTAGTAAGGCCTTCTTATGTTCTAGGGGGCAGGGCAATGGAGATTGTCTATAAAGAGGAAGCACTTAAGAGATATATAACTGAGGCAGTTAAAGTTTCTCCAAATCACCCAATTCTTATAGATAAATTCCTTAAAGATGCAAAAGAAGTGGATGTTGATGCAATATCAGACGGCAAAACAGTTGTGGTGGGCGGAGTTCTAGAGCATATTGAGGAAGCAGGTGTTCACTCGGGCGACAGCGCTATGGTGTTGCCTCCGTATTCAATTGAGAGCTTAATAATTGAAGAGATTAAACGCCAGACCAAAGTACTCGCTCTGGCTCTCAAAGTTAAGGGTTTGGTAAATATTCAATTCGCTGTAAAAGACTGGGAAGTTTATATAATTGAGGTAAACCCCAGAGCTAGCCGTACGATTCCTTTTGTTAGTAAAGCAATTGGGGTGCCGCTTGCTAAACTCGGCACTAAGGTAATGATAGGGAAAACCTTAGAAGAATTGGGATTCACCCAAGAGATTGTTCCCAAGCATATTTGTGTAAAAGAATCGGTGTTTCCATTTGTGAAATTCCAGGGTGTTGATACCATCCTCGGCCCTGAAATGAAGTCGACAGGTGAAGTGATGGGGATTGATACTGAGATCAGAAGGGCCTTTGCAAAATCTCAGATTGCCGCAGGCAACGATCTCCCGCTTCTAGGAACAGCCTTTATTAGCGTAAAGGACGATGACAAGCCGCAAGCTTATTTAATTGCTAAGAAGTTATCTGAGCTTGGGTTTAGTATAATGGCAACTAGCGGTACTGCGGCATATTTTGAGAGTTCCGGTCTTAACTGTATATTTGTGAAGAAAGTAAGCGAAGGAAGGCCCCACGTTGTAGATCATCTCAAAAATGGTGAAGTTCATTTAGTAATAAATACAACTTTTGGGGAAAAAGAGGTAGCACAGTCTTACTCAATCAGAAGAGCATCTATTATTCATAGAGTGCCGTATTTTACTACCATAGCTGCATCAAGAGCCGCTGTGGGCGCTATTGAAGTTATGATAAATGAAGGGCTGGACGTAAAAGCTATTCAGGACTACTATTGATGTTGTATAATTATGTATCTACTTATGAGTTGTAAATATTTTATCGAAATAATCGGAGGTATACATCGTGTCAGTTGAAAGAGTACCTATGACACCCAATGGGCATAAGAAGCTGACGGCAGAGCTGCATCGTTTAAAAACTGTTGAAAGGCCCGATGTAATAAGAGCAATAGAGTACGCCAGATCGCTGGGCGATCTTTCAGAGAACGCAGAATATGAAACCGCCAAGCAGAGGCAGTCTTTTGTCGAAGGTCGAATCCAGGAGCTTGATAGCAAATTGAGCAGGGCTGAAGTTATTGACCCGGCAACTTTAAAAAATAGAGACAGGGTAACATTTGGGCTTCATGTTAAGCTTGAAGACTTAGATACAGGCGAGACTGTAACTTATCAACTTGTAGGCCCGGATGAATCAGAACCTGAAAATGGAATGATTTCAATCACGTCTCCAATAGGCCGTGCGCTCATCGGAAAACAGGAAGATGATGATGTTGTAGTCCAGGCTCCCGGTGGAGTTAGGGAATTTGTTATTTTGGAGATATCTTAGAATAAATACATATTAGCTTTATGAAGTGCCTTAAGTATGATATTTTATACTACTTGTTAGCACGGAGGCTCGAATAAAAATGAAAAAGATTTCAATATTATACGTTCTAGTTCCACTTGCTTTTATTGCTTTTGCTATTTCAGGCTGCGGAGAAATTAAGACGACTTCGTACTTTACTCCCACAAAAACCAAACTGAAGGATTTTCAGGCCGTTCAGTTTGAAACCTTTGATACTGAAATCGAGGATTTTCCAAAAGAAGCGCTAGCTAAAATTCCAGCCGAGTCAGCAGCACTTCTTGATTCCAAAGACAAATTTAAAGAAGTCAGCAACTCTGAAATAACTAACATCCCGGCTTCAGATACAATTATTGTTTTGGGTGAGGTTGCTGAGTTTAGACCGAGCTCTGATATCTCATATGAAGGCGGCGGAATCAAGTTCGGAGAAGTTTCAATAACCATTAAATTAGCCCTATTAGATAAAGCTACAGGTAATGAGATAGCCACGGGTGAAATTAACGGGTTTAGCTCTATGGGTTTTATGGCAAAAGACATATATGAAAGTATGGCAAAAGAGATTGTGAAATACATCTTAGAAATTTACTAGGATATGAGTTAGAATATTTTAATAAACAGTGTGATTATTTAGGAGAGATAAATGATAAAAGTAACAATGAAAAGGGTAACAATGAAAAAAGTAATAATGGCATTAATAATACCAGTTCTTTTTGCCGCAGTTCTGATTCAGGGCAGCGATGCATTTGCACAGGGACAGGCGGCTGAAGATTATAAAAAGGGTCGCGAAGATTTCCTTAGTTTTACTCCAGACGGGTTTAAAAACGCTATTCAATATTACAACAAAGCCATTCAGGCCGATCCTAATTACGCTCCAGCGTACGCAGGGCTAGGTGAGCTATATTCATTCCAGGGTTTTTATAGATATGAAGTTAAAGAGGATTACGAAAAGTACTATATTGATTCTTATGAAAATATGAAAAAGGCTTTGCAAATCAATCCCAATCTAGAGCCTGTTCAGTTAGCTTTAGCGTACACATATCTACATCTTAGTGATGAAAAGTTAGCTAAATCTGCTGCACAGGGCATTTTGTCTAAGAATCCTAATAATGCAGAAGCGCTATATATTTTATGGGCAGCTACAGGAAGGAACCCGAGCAGTCCAGAAATTAGAAAAGCTTTGGAAATAAACCCCAAATTGGTACCTGCTTTAATTGGTTTGGGTACAGCTTATTACGAAAAGAGGCGTTCCTTTAATCAAGCTGCAAACTACTATAGACAGGCCGCAGAAATTGCGCCTTCCCCAGAAATCCATAACTATCTGGGTAATGCTTTGATATATCAGGGTTATTACCCCCAGGCTATTAAACAGTTCCAAAACGCAATAAAGCTAGATCCCAACTATGCATCTGCATATCAGAATATGGGAATAGCTTATTATTATATGAATAAGCCACAAGACGCAATAACATCAGGGAAAAAAGCGATTTCTCTAAATCCAAACAGTCCAGACGCATACTTCTTTATCGCGCAGGGTTACGATAAAGCTAAAAACACCCAGCAGGCTATTAACTACTATAATCAGTTCTTACAGTATTCCCTTGGTCAGGATGAGTATTCCATATATGTTAAAACAGCTGAGCAGAGAATAGCGTCACTTGGTGGAAGACGTCAGTAAAAAGTCGCTGAGCATCAATGGTTAGAATTGTCGAGACGTTCATGCAAAAAGAAACCGTGCAGCCAGAGTTAATAAATTTATCGTTCTCGATGGAATCAAGTGGGACACTATGGAACGTTATATTTGAAGGGTTTGACCAAGAAGTAGTTCTTGTTTCAAAATTCACTGGGCATGAACCAAAAGCTGTTAATACTCTTTACAGATTTGGGTTTCTGATATCCGAAAGATATAAGGATTGTAAAGTGAATCCTAAACACTCAGGGATTGAAATTAGAAAGTCTCTTCCCGAAAACGATTTTGAATTAGTCAACGAATGGACAACACTTATGGAAAACGTTCGTGAAGAGATGACAAGCTTAATGCCAGGCCCACAGTGACACTAGCCCATATATAAGATTATAAAACAATTACATCCCCTGAAATTACTGTATTTATTTCGCCGTAATCTGTTTTAATCATTAAATAACCTTTTTCATCAATACCAATTGCCGCTCCTTCATAGGAATCTTTCTCTTCAATCTTTACTCGAACTCGTTTATTTAAATCCCCCCACATATTAGTCCATTCACTTAAAATTATTGCTTTTCCTTTATTTGAAAAGATTTGATACCAATTTTCTAATTCTAGAAGTAAATCTGCCGCAAACTTTGATCTATTTATATCTTTGCCGAGATGTTCTTTGATTGAAGTTGCGATATGTGCAACCTTTCCCATCTCCTCATTCATATCTTCTCTGGTCATATTAATATTTACCCCAATCCCAACAACTATAAAATCGACCATTTCTCTTTTGGGCCTCATTTCTGTTAAAATACCGGCTGCTTTCTTCCCAGAAATCTGTATATCGTTAGGCCATTTGATTTTTGTCTCTGCCACACCTAATTTTTCAATAACTTTATTAAGCGATATAGAGGCAATAAGAGTGAATAGAGGGGCATCTGAAGCCGCAATCTCCGGTCGAAACAATATTGAAATATATAGATTAGTTCCTGCAGGAGATATCCACTTACGCTCTAGACGGCCTCTCCCCCCAGTCTGTCTATCCGCTATCACCACAGTGCCTTCAGAAGCCCCTTTCTCACCTAGCTCAAGCAGTGTAGTGTTTGTTGAGTCCATTTCATCCTGGTAGTGGATCACTTTCCCCAGAGACTCAGCTCTGAGAAGGCCATTTAGTTTTCTTATCATAGAGGCTGTCATAGTCATTACCGATAATTATTTTAACTGGTAAATGAAACATTCGCGCTTATACTAATAACCTAAAATCAAATACAAATTGAGAGAATAACACTATGAATAAGATAATAATTCTAACTTTATTCTACATTGCTTGCTTTGTACCATTTACTAGCAACATAGCTGATGAAGTAAGTTCTGCTGTCGAACCAAGCGAATTTGTAGAAGTTACAATTGATCAACTCGTTTCCAATCCGAATCAGTATGATGCTCAGCGTGTAACTTTAGAGGGTTTTGTGGACAAAGTTGAATATACAAAGTCCAGCAAGGGAGAGCCGTTTACACTTTTTAGAATGAATGACGGCACTGATAATGAAGTTAGAGTTTATTATGAGGACGAGCATTTGGCGCTTTCAACGGGTGATAAAGTGAAAATTCAGGGCAGATATAAAAAGCAAAAGAAATATCTTCTCTACAAATTAAAGAATGTAATAAAAGCCAGAACTGTAGAGAAAATAGCGAATACACCGTCTTAATATATGAGTTTAATTCTATATTCTTGGGCGAATTTTCAAATTCTTCTTTAAAAAGCCTATAAATACTAATATAATATCTTTTGTATGACCCTCCTCGGTACTGGATTCAGAAGAATTCTCTTATTATTAGTAATCGCAATATGCATCATCTTGATTGCTCTCAATGGTATTCTTAATATTAAGCTTCGAGCTGAAATTCCTAATATAATCGAGCAATTCTCAAAAGAAAGCCCGTATCAGATAAACATCCGAAAGATCAGCCTGGATCCATTATTTAGATTACAGCTAGATAAAGTAACTGTTGTTGATCCCTCCTCAGAGACAAAAGATGTATTGAAAGTAAATCAGGTTACAGTAAAACCTCATATTTTTTCCTCTCTATTTAATCAGAAAATAAAACTGGGCGAGGTGGTTTTAAAAACGCCGGTAGTTCAGTCCAATCAGGAGAATGTAAATAATCTTGTCGATTTCATAGAACAGTTAAGGGAAGAGAAGAAAGATGACAAAAGCTCATTGGTTGAATTTGGGCTAATTAAAATATTATATGCCGATTTTCTGATCACACCTGAATTTGTCCTATCTATTCCAAACCTTAATATTGAGTTTGGTGATGAAAAGTTTGAAGATAGTCAGAGCATAACCTTTGATGGGAATATCGGCCTGTTCCAAAAAGAAGTAGGATTAAATGGCTCTGTAGATATTTCTTCAGACAAGACCAAAGGGGAGCTTAATCTTCAGGTTGATAAGATTAATATAGCAGCAGTTTCATCATTATTAGGCGACTCAGAGAATCTGAAAGCGCAAACGAAAATGAGTTTTGAGGTTTCGGATTCAATAACGCTAAATGGTCTTCTAACATTTGATTCTGATAAAGGGATATTTTCCGAAAAGCCCTTTGCCGAATTCATATATGATCTGAGTTACGACAAGACTGCCGATATCGCAAATGTGAATACGCTTGATTTCCAGATAAACGATCTTCTTAAAGGTTCCTTTTCGGGTGATATTGAGAAGGTTATAAAAGAAACAGTTTTCAATCTTTCAGGAGAGATAGACACCTTAGACTTAAGAGACCTTATGGTACGTATTTTTAATGATGATAAGGGTCTTCTCTCGGGAGAATTAAATACCGGTAATTTGAAAATAACTGGATCAAGGAAAGAGGACGATATCCATTTAAACGGGGATGCGCATTTAAAAAACTTTAAGTTTAGCTCAGAAAACGAAGATGACCCAAGTGTCAATGATCTCGATTGCGATCTAAAGGTCAACCAAAACTTCAATTCTGCGAGCAGCTTTTCACTTTCTTCTACTGGAAAATGTACAGCCCAAGAATTCTCCTGGGACAAAACAGGAGCAGTCAAAAATATTACTGCCCGCGTCAATTTAGACTCTAAAACTAAATGGACTGATAATAGAATCTCCTTATCAAATATAAACAGCAAGTTTATGGACGGCAGTACTAGTGGGACTTTGAATTTCTTTTTATCTCAAGGCTTCGGAGGAGGTATCACTAAGATAAGCGGTAATATTTTAGGCAGTAATCTAAATCTGGAAATGACGCCAAAGACTATTATTCCTGCTAATATCGCAGGCAATGCAGAGTCAGTAAGCGCAAGATTTGAGGGCGGCTCAAGTAATTACGATGCGGACATCTCTCTTAAAATAGACAATTTTCTTCTTCAATCCAACCAAGGAAGGGAATTCCGTGTTTCAAAATTACAAACAGGGGAGTCTGTAGATTTTAGATATAAATCGCTAAGTAATGAGGAAGATGCTTCAGGGGAATCTAGTATAGATGAAATTACTATTCAAGGTAAAGGTGTTTCTTACCAACAATTATCATTTGAAGAATATCTAATCAATAAGGGAACTGTAAAAGATGTAGATTTCTTGTTAGAGCTCGGCAATGACCGATGGAAGTTAAATATGTCCTCAGAAGGTTCAGATTTTAGTATACTTGGCCATGATGTAACACTAGAAGAATTTAGCGAAAGCCTCAGTATAGAAAACAGCGGTAGAGAGGGTTTTAAAGGAAGTATTAAAGGGGTGAGGGGTAGATACAAGAGTATAGATTTTCCTAATCTATCGTGGGATTACAATTTTATAAACGACAGGGCAATAGTCTCAAATGTTGCAGCCCAGATAAGCACATTAGGACAATTTAAAACAGATCAGCTTTTTATTAATATTGGCTCTGAAGTAGGTGGATATCCCTATAGAGTACAGTTTGAAGACGCAACTTTCGCAGGATTTGAAGATAAATTAAAGTCTGACGGTATAAAGGGAATCTTTACGATAAACAAACCGGGAAATACTGATAAGGACTGGTTTGGTAGCGTCGATATTAAGAAGACGGCGATAATATCTGCTGTTGTAGATAATATTTCAAATACTATTACACCTGTACCTGAGGGCATAGTACTCGGAGAGATAAAAGGCAAATTTTTAAATGGTGATATAAGCGGGAAGATCAATATTGATACTACTACCTCTCCTTCGGGTATAGAGACAAAACTAAAACTTGTTAATGCTTCAATTGAGTCAGCGGGCACTACTATTAGGCTAAATGAGTCTAATTTCGACTTTT
>SPCL01000266.1 GCA_004525335.1 Thermodesulfobacteriales bacterium | reverse complement strand
CAAAGATCTTCAAGTTTCCTTCGGCCCCAATTCTTTACGAATTCCGCATGTCCGATATCTTTTGTCTGGATATTATAAAAATAGATAGTCTGTCAAAAAAAGAGAAAAATGTAGCTATAAAATTGCAAAAGGACATGGAAGAAATTGGGGCAGAATGCTTTTATGATGATGCGGGAGAAAAGGTTAATGGCAATGTTGGAAATTTAATTGTAAAACTAGAGGGTAATAAACCCGACGCCCCACCCTTTTTCCTCTCAGCACATATGGACACTGTGGGACCAGGTGAAGGAATTAAACCAAGAATCGAAGACGGGATTATGAAAAGTGACGGCACAACAATTCTTGGTAGCGATGACAAGAGCGGTATTGCTGTAATAGTAGAAACAATAAGGGCCATAAAAGAAAATGGTGTACCCCACGGTGATATTGAAATCGCGTTTACAATATGTGAGGAAATTGGTCTTTTGGGATCAAAACACATAGATATGTCCAGATTTATATCTAAACACGGAATTGTACTCGACAGTAGTTCGCCTGACCGACTTGTACTAAGGTGCCCATCAGCTGAAAGAATGGAGTTCACCGTTCATGGACTTGAAGCCCACGCAGGGCTTTGCCCTGAGAACGGATTAAGCGCTATACAAATTACAAGTGAAGCAATCTCACAAATGAGACTGGGCAGGATTGACGACCTAACAACAGCAAACATAGGGGTTATAGGCGGCGGTAGAGCAACAAATATTATCCCAAACCTGGTTAAAGTAGTTGCTGAGGCTAGAAGTCATAGCGAAGAAACATTGAGCGCACAAGTTAATCACATGAGGGAGTGTTTTCATAACGCTGTTTCAAACTATGAAGTTACGCTTCATGATGATATCAACCCAGATGGTAAAACATACGTAGCTAAACTCGATGAAGATATTGAGAGGAGCTATGACAGAATGGATGTGGATATCAAGTCACTTCCCGTCATTCTAGTTGAGGCTGCTGTGAAAAATCTTGGCTATACAATTAAGCACCATACCAGCGGTGGTGGGTGCGACGCTAACTACTTCAACAAATTCGGAATTGAGTGTGCTAATTTAGGAACCGGCATGTACGAGCTTCACACTGTAAATGAATATTTGGTTATGGAAGAGTTTTTCAGATCAGCAGAAATTATGCTTGAAACTATTAGACTAAACACAAAAATACCTTCCTAGCGCCATTATAATTTTAAAGAATACAGCTGATAAAAAATGAACAAAAAGGCTTTGATAATTGTTGATCACGGAAGCAAGCTAAATGACGCAAATGAAAGGTTGATTGGTATTGCTGAGCTGATCAAGAAAAAAAATGATTCTGAATTTGAAATTATTGCCCACTGTCACATGGAGCTGGCCGAACCTACCATCTCACAAGCTTTTGATGACTGTGTATCAAAGGGTGCAAATCATATTGTAGTGCATCCCTACTTTTTAGCTCCTGGGAGACACTCAACACAGGATATACCAAGAATGGCAAAAGAGGCAGCTGCTAAACATCCTGGAGTTTCTTACAAAGTTACTGAGCCACTTGGCATCCATGATAATATTATAGAGGTCATTTTAGAGAGAGCACGCATACAAACCTGAACTAATATTTTCCCCGACCTATTACTTATTCATGATATAAAATGAAAAAATATAGCACTATAATTTTTGATCTATTCGACACGATAGTCAATTTCAACTTCAATCATCTACCAGCAATTGATCTTAAAGGATTAAGATCGAGAACCACAAGCATAGAAGTATTTGAGGTTTTTAGACAGTATTATCCTGAGGTAGAGTTTGAAGAGTTTTATGATCCCTTTATTGAGAGCTACCACGAATTCCTAGAAATTAAATCCATAGAGTTTAAAGAATTCCCAAATCGTGACAGATATATTCTAATGCTCAACAAAATGGGCTTAGAACCCATCGACCAAAAGAATTCTCTAATAGATAAAATGGTTCTAGCTCATATGAATGGACTCGCTAGCTGTGTGGAACTTCCTAAGGAAAACAAAAGAACTTTGGAGTATATCAAAAGTCGAGAATACAGAATGGGAATTGTGTCAAATTTTGACTACGCTCCAACTGCTTATGCGCTCCTTGATAAGTTTGAGATAACTAATTTGTTTGAAGAAATAGTCATCTCTGGGGAAGTTGGATGGAGAAAACCAAAAGATATTATCTTCCAAGTAGCAATGAATAAACTGAATATAAAACCGGGTGAAGCACTTTTTGTCGGAGATAATTACAACGCGGATGTTGCAGGTTCTAAGGCACTTGGCATAGACGCTGCTTGGATAAATAGAAAGAATCAGTCTGAAGCCGAGCGAGACCCTAAACCGGACTATAT
>SPCL01000079.1 GCA_004525335.1 Thermodesulfobacteriales bacterium | reverse complement strand
TTCATTTGACAGCCTCCGAGCTTAGAATAATTTTCACGAACATATTCTAACTGTAATATCCGATTTGTATAGTGAGAATTCTTGCAGAAATATGGCCTGGATGTGATAATGCTATGACAATCTAGAAAACTGACAGGGGGCATTCTAAATGAGTTTTATAGAACTAAAATTAGATGAAAAAATAGCAACAATTACTTTAAATAGACCAAAAGTAAATGCACTAAACGATCAACTTATTGATGAGCTTAAAGCGGCTTTTCAAGGTGTTCAGGCTGAAGGCAATATCAATGCTGTTATTTTAAGAGGGCAGGGGAGCTTCTTTTCTTTCGGTTTTGATGTTCCGGGGTTTATGGCATATCAAAAAGATGAATTTCAGAATTACGTAGAGAAGTATTCTGACCTTATTAAAGAAATATTCATGTTTCCTAAGCCCGTTATTGCTGCCCTAAATGGACACACTGTAGCCGGAGGATGTGTGCTCGCTTTAGCTTGTGACTATAGAATAATGATTTCCGGGAAGGCTAAAATAGCTTTAAATGAAATGACATTTGGTTCAAGTCTATTTTCTTGTGTTACAGAGCCCCTTAAATATGCAGTGGAATCCAAGAAAGCTGAACAAATCATTTATTCCGGGAAAATGTACTCTGCACAAGAAGCATTCAACTTAAATCTGGTTGATAGAATCGCAAGTGAAGATGAATTTGATGCCGTTGTTTTAGAATCCGCTCAAGATTTTGCTGGGAAGGATATACATGCATTTGCCAGTATAAAAAAAATGCTTAAAAAAGAAATCCTAAACACAATTGAGAGCTATGAAATGGAAACAATATCTGAGTTTGTGGATATCTGGTACTCTCGGAGTACTCGTGCAAATCTTAGTAAGATAGAAATTCGAGGATAACAATAGCACCGAATAAAATGATGAGGAGTTCTATGATCAAGAAATGGGATGTTTTAAATTCAGAACAATTAGTATCTAATAATATATTTTCTGTAAAGAAAGATAGAAGCGTCTCACCTATTACTGGGAATGAGCATGATTTCTTTATACTTGAAGCTCCTGATTGGATAAATGTAGTTGCGCTAACTGAGAATGACGAGATTGTTCTCATAGAGCAGTACAGACACGGTACCCAGTCAGTAACTATAGAGATTCCCGGTGGTATGGTTGATCCGGGAGAAGAGCCACTTCAAACAGCAAAAAGAGAGCTTCTTGAGGAGACCGGCTATGCTGGAGAAAATTGGCTTCAAATAGGTGAGGTCTTTCCTAATCCTGCAATTCAAAACAATAGGTGCTTTAGCTTTTTGGCCACTAATTGCAAGAAAGTGGGTGACACAAACTTTGATACAACTGAAGACATATTTACTTATACGAAACCGCACACAGAAATATCAAAATTAGTGTCTCAGGGCAAGATCACGCATTCCTTGGTAGTAGCTGCGTTTTATTGGTATGCCTTATACAAACAATCTAATATTTAGATTACTGAAAACTTATTTCTTAGTTGTTTTCTTTGTAGTTTGTGTGCTTGATTCGGCTAGCTTTTCCTCAATGCTATCTATTTTTGCGGAAAGTCTTTTTATCTGTCCTTCTAGAATATAAAGAGAGTCGTTAGCGCTTTCTGTTCTCTTAAGAAGTAATATGCCCAATCCAACTAGAGGAGCTACAATGAATATTAGCTGAAATAAATAACCCGGTCCGCTCCCGCCGCCTGCGCAGCCAGTAATATTTAATCCTATGAATATGATTGCTATCGCTAATAATGCTTTTCTCATTTTGTCCTCCCGACTTTTATAATTATATTCGCTTCAAACTTAATATCTAATATGCTTTTATTTTACCTGAGAAAGATATACAAAGATTATTATCTTGAATCATTTATTGTTTGTAAACATTAAATAGAATATTTCTCTTCCCTCTTTCCTAAAACCCTTCTCGTATTTGGTATGGGGGCGATTTGGTAGATTATGCAAATAGCCGGGGTGTGGATATTGGGATTTGAAGAACGAAATGTTCTTAAAGACATCAAAAGAGTGTGAGATATAGTCTTTATCATCACTTGCAATCTCTAATACTCCGTCTTTCTTCATGATCTTAGAAAGCGCTCCTAAAAATTCGGAGTTCACAATTCTATGTTTACGGTGTCTGTCTTTAGGCCAGGGGTCAGGGAAATTAATGTATACTAAAGAAAAGACATCCTCAAAAAAAAGCTCCTCAGCAGCAATATTGGCATTCATATGTAGAAACCTAAGATTCCCATTCTTTTCGTTTTGGGCTGCTTTCATGGCGATTTTGAATCTTTTCGTTTTAATCTCCATACCCAGGAAATTTTTCTCAGGATGTCTCCCTGCCATTTCAATTAAAAAATCACCATCACCAAAGCCGATTTCGAGAACTATTTCATTCTCATTTCCAAATACCTCAGCTAAATCTAACGGTATGTAATACTCTGAAATATCAAGCGCTGTTCTACTCGAGTTCACTTTAGTCATCTGCTTTTTGTAATTTAATTATTAAGTGGGTTTGGGCTAAATCACTTTTTCTATTATTGGTTCTTCTATCTTGATTCCGTAACCACCGTCAACTTGAGTCATATAACCAATTCTGTTGGGAAGTACCATCTCAATATTGCCGCTTCTGGATTTTTTGTCGAGCTTCATTGCATCTATGATCTGCTCCGCTTTCATATAATCCGGAATGTCGGTTGGTAGGCCGGCCTTTTTAATGAGATTAATCAATTTGTTTAAATCAGATTCCTTCCATAAATCCATCTCAACAGCCAGCTTCCCTTCTGCAACCATTCCTATTGAGATTGCTTCTCCGTGGGAAATTTTATAATCAGAGAGGTTCTCGACAGCGTGGCCGATAGTGTGGCCGAAGTTTAAAATCTTTCTAAGGTTTGATTCCCTTTCATCTTTCTCGACAACTTTCGCTTTTATCTCACAACCTCTTTTAATAATGTGTGTTAACGCTTCTTTGTTATATGAAAAAATAAGATCCATATTTTCCTCAAGAAAGGAGAATAGGGCGCTGTCGCTGATAATACCGTATTTTATTACTTCTGCCAGACCTTCCCGTATTTCTTTTTCACTTAATGTCAAAAGAGTGTTTACATCAATAAAAACAGCCCAAGGTTGGTGAAATGCCCCAATTAAGTTTTTCCCGTGAGGGGTGTCCACAGCTGTCTTTCCGCCAATAGAGCTGTCCACACATGCAACTAATGTTGTCGGTATCTGTACATAAGGGAGGCCGCGTGTATAGCTTGCCGCCACGTAACCTGCAATATCCCCTACGACTCCACCACCAAGCGCTATTACTGCAGAGTCGCGTCCAAATTTGCTCTCAAGCATTTGATCTTCTATCCAGGCTTTAATCTCTCTACTTTTATTCTGCTCGCCGGCAGGGAAAGAGATAATCTTATTTTCTAAATTGTTTTTCTTGAACCCTTCAGAGAGATCTCCAGCATATAGAGTTTCTACATTTGAGTCGGTGATGATTGCAAATTTATGACCTAGTCCAGCTTCTTTTATCTTGCTTGGGATTTGATCTAGCACACCGTCTGCAATGATGATGTTGTACGATTTATCTTCAGTTTTTTTTAGATTTACTCTTATATCTTCCATATTCAGTTTCCTATATTGATAATTCCTTCTCCCCCTTTGGGGAAAATATATTTACTTTAGGCCCGGGATTAATAGTAATCTCAGTCTCATTGTCATGCTCATAGATCTCACCATCAATTATATATCCCTTATTTCTTTGTATCCGCAAGTTTGATACTGATTGATTTATAAAATCTCCGGAATCATCTGACTTAAGCCCTCTGTATAGACCCAAGGGTATTTTATGCCTAGACTCTCTCAAAAAAGGCTCTCTCATGTAAACAGTATTAAAGGATTTTCCGGGCTCAGGGTTTTCATTGAAAATATTAAAGCCGAATACAAATTTTTTGAGGCAAGATGAAATAATAAAGACATGTCCTTTATTGGGAAGTTCTTTCTTATCTATGTGAACAATTGAATCTATTGGTTTAAATATCCCATTTTCTGAATCGGCAATAGACATAAGGATGGTCTTTATAGTCAGCATTGAGGCCACCTGCACCCCTGCACCCTGAGTATAGTAATCGAGCATAAATCTATAAAGAAGCCCGTCAATCCAAGTAAAACCGTAATTGGGTTGAGAAAGATTACTGTCGTTTATTTCTAAAAGCCCTCTCTGTGTGACCGGTATTTTTTGTTTGTCTTTGATTAGGTTGTTTAATTTTCTACATACTGAGAGCTGGTTTTCTCTAAGCCCAACATCAGCTCCGATCATATTAATAGTACCTCCCATAAGAGGCACGATGATAGGGAGCTCCTCTTGTCCACAGAGGTTTATGTATGACGTCAGGACATTGCAAATCGTCCCGTCCCCCCCGCTAATTAGTAGAAATTTAATATCTTCTTGATGAAACCCTTCGATTACCTCGGGTATCTCTTCTTTGCCGCTTGTTGGACAGACCATCGCATCTTTGCCAAATATATTTTGTAACTCTTCTATAATATAGGCTGTCTTAGTCTTATTAATTCTAGCAGACGGATTGAGAATAATTCCTATTGATTTCATACAGGATACTTTAAAACCGACCATACAGAATGTGGTTCTACCTTTTTATAGCCTTGTAGTTCAGTAAGTTCAACTAAAAAGCAGTGTCCGAGCACTTCTCCACCAAGTTGCTCTATCAGATCGCCAGCAGCAGCAGCAGTTCCTCCTGTAGCAAGCAGATCATCTATAAGCACCACTTTGCTTCCCTCGTGTATTGCGTCACGGTGCACTTCAAGAGAGTCCGTCCCGTATTCCAGATCGTAAGATGCGTTTATAGTTACATATGGGAGCTTTCCGGGTTTCCTCACAATAACAAGACCTGTGCCAAGTTTTAAGGCCAAGGCAGATGCGAAAATAAATCCTCTAGCTTCTATTCCGATAAGATAGTCGATTTCTTGACCCTCTAGTATTTTAGCCATTTCATTTACTGCCGACTCAAATGCCTTTGCATTCTGAAGTAGCGGTGTAATGTCATGAAAAATTATTCCTTCCTTCGGAAAATCCGGTATATCTCTAATATATTTTTTTAAATCTTCCATGTGAAATCTCCTTATCTTATTTAGGGTAGATAGTTTAACGGGTTTACTGGTCTCCCGTTTTTTCTAACTTCAAAGTGAAGATGGTTGCCAGTGGCATTTCCCGTAGCGCCGACTTCACCAATGACTTCACCTGACCTGATACAGCTTCCTGAATTTACTCTATTCCTACTGTTATGTGCATACATTGTACTAATGCCTTTTCCGTGGTCAATTATTATGACCCTACCATACCCTGAATATCCTTTTAGGTTAGTTGAGCTTGCTACTATTAGTCCGTTTGCGGCGGCTCTTATCGGTGTACCACGAGGGGCGGGGATATCGATACCCTCATGCGGACGACCCCAACGCATTCCGAATTGGGAAGAAATCTTCCCAGGCACTGGCCATATTAATCCCGACCCGCTTACCACTGTGCCGGGAATTCTGAGCCTGGTTCCAACTGCAATATCTGTATGATCCTCAATACCGTTTACTTCAATTAAATCATTTACAGTTGTGTTATATATCTTAGATACTCTATATAATGTCTGTCCTTGTTCAAGCACATGATAAGAGTAGGTCGTGGTTGATGAGAAGTCAGCTGGCAAGCATTTCTGCACTTCTTTGTCTGTTGGGGGTGGAGGGGGTGGGCTTTTTGCACATGCAGCGCTAAGAATTAGAATTAGCGAGCTTAATAGCCAAATTGACTGCCATCTCCGGTGTTTGTGCTTTTTTAATATCCGGTGACACATCCCAGGTATTCATTCCTATTATTGGTATTTTTAGTCTTAAAGCGAAGGCTATTTCAGTTAATGTACCGTAGCTTCCTCCTATTGCAATTATAGCATCGCTGGATCCTACAACAATAATGTTTCTGCCGTGACCCATCCCTGTAACTATGGGATAATCGATGAAAGGATTACCTTCTGTCTTAGAAGTGCCGGGCAATATTCCGATCGTTGTTCCGTTTAGAGACTTTGCCCCCCTGCATGCAGCTTCCATTACTCCACCCATGGCGCCACATAAAAGTGTGCACTTTTGTCTAGCAATTTCCTCACCTATCAACCCCGCCACATTGCAGTCCTCCTCGGAAGCCTCTCCCGCCCCGATTACTCCGATTATATTATTCATATTTATAAAGTATATTTTGTTTTGACTAGAGCCACAAATGGTATAACTCTGAATAATAATAGATATAATATATATACCATCATTTATAATAAGATGTCATGCACAATAACTTGAAATGTCTAAATGTTTAATGTACTATATTTACATCTAAAATAGAAGCTGGCTAAACAAAGCTTCTTCTCATAAGGCTATTTTTATTTATATAGTCTCCCTGGGCGGTTTTCATGTAGTTAGTCGGTAGTAAAATATGCTGCTAGTCGATGCTGTAATTTGGTAATAAAAATAGTCTTTAATAAAATTGAGTTTGCCAAATGGCAAAGGAGAAATATTATCTGTGGTATATGTGGTTTTATAGATGACGATGGCGTACCGTTATCGCACTGTTTGAATATGCTTTCAAAAATACGTCACAGAGGGCCGGATCAGGTAGGTGTTTTTCTTGACGGTTCAATAGATGTAGGCAGGAATGTTAAAGATTTGGAGATTGCGCAAAGCAGTGGTTCGATCTGTTTAGCCCAAGCTAGACTCGAAATAGTAGGTGGCAGAGAAGGTGTGCAACCTATAAAAGGTGAAGTGCTTACATTGGTACATAATGGAGAGATTTATAACCATATAGTGCTTAGAAAACTCCTCCAGCATAAAGATATGGGTAGTGAGAGCGATAGCGAAATACTTTTACATTTAATTGAGGAGTATTACGATGGCGATTTACTAGAAGCCCTAAAAAAGGGTATGCCTCTGTTGGACGGCATGTATGCCATAGCGGTTACAGATGGAAAATCATTAGCTCTAGCCAGAGATCCTATAGGGAAAAAACCTCTTTACTATATTAATGAATTACCATTTTATTTTGCGTCTGAAAGAAAAGCTTTTGTAAACAATAATGGGCAGATCAAACGTCTCATGCCTGGTCAGATTGTAATGGTTTCCGGCAATGAAATAACTACACATGATAGTTATCAAATAGAAAGGCCACCAATTGAAATTAATGATATGAACGAAGCTTTAAAAGCCTACGAAGGTGCTTTTGACAGATCTATTGATAAGCGCATATATGGTCTGGATAGTGTAGGAGTTTTATTTTCAGGTGGTATAGACAGCGTCCTGATAGCGAGAGCACTCCAGCTTAAAGGACTTAAAGTCACCTGTTACACAGTTGGTACAAAGGACAGCTCGGATGTCGAAGTGGCTATTGATGCCGCAAAGGAGCTAGGGCTTGAAATTAATGTTGAGTATCTTACCGAGGAATTAGTTAAAGAATATCTCGGAGAAATAATACAAGCAATAGAATTAAATGGACTCCTACAGGTGGAAGTTGCTGTTCCAATGTATATTGCAGCAAAAAATTGCAGCAATGATGGGCACAAAGTGATGTTTACTGGACAGGCTGCGGATGAACTATTTGCGGGATATACCTGGTACAGAGATGTAGTAAAAGATAAAGGTCACTTATATCTCCACGATAAATTATGGGAAGACATTAATAAGCTTTATGAAGACACTCTGGAGAGAGAAGATAGAATGGCAATGGCCCATTCAATTGAAATCAGAGCTCCTTTTTTAGATAGAGAAATTATTAGAACTGCAATGAGAATTGCACCTCATTTGAAAATAAATAACGGAGACGATGTATACGGCAAACGTGTTCACAGAGAGCTTGCAATGCTAAAAGGAATTCCCAGAGAATACTCTTACAGGATAAAATCGCCCGCTCAAGAAGGCTCTGGAATACATGACATAATAAAATCTATAGCTGATAAGCATTATAAAGGGAAGTCTGTGGCTAAGGTTGATCTTCTCGATTTCGGAAGCAACTACCGTTATTTAGGCAATAATTACGGCACACCTGAAATGGCTGCTTTATTGAATGAAATTACGAAGGCGAATAATGTAGAGTTCATTGCGGAACGGAGTGAAAATTAATACAATCTTAATCCTTTCGCTTTTTAATAATATACAGCAATAAAATTTAACGGAGTTAAATTAATATGCAGATTAAACCTATATTACTAGTAGTGGATATGCAAAATGGATTTTGTGGACTAAGGGGGTCGTTTGATAAGTTTGGGTTCAATATCAAACCTTACAGAGCGATTATTCCAAAATTAAAAAAGACTATAAATTATTTTCGGAGTGGAAGCACGCCCATTTATTATGCTAAAGCTATCCGTGAGGCGTCAGGATTGGATTTGCTTGACAGAGTTCATAAGATATTACCGGAGAGTCGACGAGAGAAACTCGATGATATGCACCTCTGTATTAAAGATACTTGGGATGCTGATATAATAGACGAAATTTATCCTAAACCGAAAGACTATATTGTGGAAAAAAGAAGAGATTCTGTCTTTCAAGATACTGAGTTTGAACTTTGGCTCAGATCATTTGGTGCTGACACAATAATATTTACCGGTATTGATTCCTACATTTGCGTTGAAAGTTCAGCCAGAGATGCATTCAACAAGGGATACGATGTTATTATGTTAAGTGATTGCGTTGCCTCAAGAGAAGAAAATTTACACAAAGCAAGTCTCACCCAAATTAAAGAAGCTTATGGATGGGTCATGACTTCGGATGAATTGATCAACAAAATAGACAATCAAGAATTAATTTTGTCAGGTGTAGAAACGCCACCTGTATCTCTGGTCACACCTGAAGCTCAGCCGTAAACTCCGCCTAACTTTCTTATTATTGACCCGTCTCTGGTAATATTTAAACAAGGGCTTTGCAATTATTTTGAGTTGAAACAAAACATCCTAATAAATACTCTAAGAACAATTCCAGCAATAATCTAGATATGATAAGTGCTCTGCTAGTATTAGCTAGAGATTAAATAAGTGAAAATAGAAAAGGAGGTTCATAATGAAGAAAAAAGAATTATATAAAGATGATCTACAACATCTTTTTGAGAATGATTTAAAGCAAGCGCATATACTATGTAGAAAGAGAAAATGTTAAGGCTTTAACTCGCATCCTAAGAGAGACCACAGATCAAGAGATTATACTGGCAATCGAAGCTTTATTGAGTAAGTGTTTTGAAAATAAAAAAAGGATCAAAAAGATATTCAAAGATTTGGAAATTAAACCTAGAGTCAAGAAAAGTAGGGGTATAGATGGAATAATTGATGAATAAAAAGA
>SPCL01000108.1 GCA_004525335.1 Thermodesulfobacteriales bacterium | reverse complement strand
GTAAATGATAAAGTTTATATATCTAACAATAACTTGGATGAGAATTTCAGTTCTAATGGGAATGGTTTTATAACTGTCTTAAGCACCGCTACCCAACAGGTTTTAGATACAATAGCCGCTACCGGTTCTAACACAACAAGTATGGTAGAAATAGACGAGATCTTATATGTTTTAAATAACGGAAACATACTCTTTGACTTTGAAACATCTGAGTTTACCTGTGACACCAATTTCCCACCTTCAATTGATATAATCGATACCCTTGATGATTCAGTTTTTGATACTATCGATATTCCATTAAGCCAGCAAAATCCTACAGTTTGTCTTCCAAATAATCTCACGGCGACATCTGACGGCTTCGGCTATACGGGATTAGGACTTGTGGGAGCGCTGTTAAAAGTTGATCTATTTGAAGGAACCGTTATCAACGGTCCAGCCAATCCAATCTTAATCACAGACCTTGCAGCTTTAAATAACACTGCAGATATTGTAATTAAGGACAATCTGCTTTTTACTAGCCTGTTTAACTCAGATCAAATAGCCGTGCTTGATACGAGCAGTGATGAGATTGATCCATTTCCATATATCACTCCATTCCCTGCAGGAATTAGAGGAGATGATCCTAATTCACAACTATTTGATGGGGTACAATCTCTTGCTATTAGACCGGGGGATAACTTTACCGGGGCGGACCTATATTTTATAACCGGAATAAGCGAGCAATTGGGATCTGTCGACACAACTCTACAAACGCAGTAAAGATTTGCTTAAGCAAGTAATCCGGTTAATGATAATAATATTGGGAGAGGTACAAATTGCCTCTCCCCAAAATATTAGAGGATGGAGATTTAAACTATGCGCATTTGTTCATTTCTTCCGAGTACGACAGAAATTGTATATGAACTGGGTCTGGGTGATAGCTTGGTCGGTGTAACACACGAGTGCAACTATCCGCCTGAGGTTAAAGAAAAGAAGGTTGTTATCATGAGCTTTCTTGACCATAAGAAACTCTCTAGCAAAGAGATTGATGATCTCGTAACTAAAAATGCAATGGAAGGAAAGAGCACTTATCTTGTAGATAAAGACGCCCTTAAAGAAGCTAATCCCGATATTATTTTAACGCAGAAACTTTGCGAAGTGTGCGCAGTATCAGGAAATCAGGTGATCGAAGCCGTTGAGGTACTCGGTCATAAACCTGAAATAATTTCTTTAGAGCCGACAACTATATATGAAATTTTTGATACGATAATTACAATCGGTGAGGCTACTGGAACTAAAGAAAAAGCAATTGAAATCACGGATAAGCTCAAAGCCAGAGTCGAGAGAGTTAGATCACAACTTGAAAACGAAAGGGACCGACCCAGGGTGTTTTGTCTGGAGTGGCTTGACCCTCCTTTTGTCGGAGGACACTGGGTGCCCGAAATGGTAGAAATCGCTGGTGGGGAAAACGGCCTCGGAAAAGCCGGGGAGCCTTCATTTAAAGCTACCTGGGAAGAAATTGCGGAGTTTGCGCCTCAGATGCTATTTATTATGCCCTGTGGTTTTGATATAGAAAAAACAATTGACGAATTAGATGCGGTAACTTCCAAAGACGAGTGGTTTTCTCTGCCTGCTACAAATAAAGGAGAGATTTATATTGTAGATGCCAACTCGTATTTCAGCAGACCCGGGCCAAGAATAGTTGACGGGCTTGAAATCCTGGCAAAGGCTATACATCCTGAAGTTATTAAGAACTACAGTCCTCCGCCGGAGTCAATTATTAATCTCAGAAACTATATGCAGCTACAACTATTTTCAGGATAAATTATGATATTTAAATTACTTCAAAGATCATTTGTAATTGCTATATTTATAATAATTACCGCTAGTTATAGCTATTCAGATAATAAACCCCAGCGTATTGTTTCCCTATCTCCAAACCTTACTCAAGTTATTTATGCGCTCGGATATATGGATCAGGTTGTAGGTGTTACTATCTTTGATGAATACCCGCCACAAGTTATTGACTTACCCAAAGTAGGTGGATGGATTAACCCCAATTATGAAGCCATTTTGGCATTAAAACCCGATTTGGTTGTTTTAATGAAAGACCAGGATATAAGTTTTGGAGAGAAACTACGGAACCTCGGTCTTAAGACTTTTATAGCTAAGAGTAATGATTCAATTAAAGACATAATACAAGCGATATCAGACCTGGGGGAAATCCTGGGGGAAAGTGAAGAGGCAAAAAAATTAACTTTAGGTATCCAATCAGATCTTAATGAGATCGAACAAAAAACGAAAAACACAAAGAAAAAAAGCGTAATGATAGTGGTAGGAAGGAATCCTGGAACTCTAGAAGACATATATGTGATAGGAAGAAATAATTATATTGATGAACTTATCACATTGGCCGGTGGTGAAAATGTAGTTGAAAATGAAAGAAACGCGCTCAAGATCACAAAAGAAGCAATTTTCACTTTTAACCCTGATATAATTATAGAAATAAATCATCAACAAATAGATCGCGAAGCTGAGATTTTAGCTATTTGGAGCACTCTCAAACAAGTAGAAGCTGTAAAGAATAATCAAGTCCACATTCTATCAAGTAAGGTTCTGCTGCATCCAAGCCAAAGAATCGTCGATGGTGCTCAAACATTAACTGAAATCCTTCACCCTAAGCTAAAAGAGCAATATGGAAGCTATAATTAATTGCACTGACATAGGTTTTTCTTATAATGGAACTTCTGTTCTAAACGGAATCAACCTATCGATACAGCCCGGAAACATGCTAGGGATTTTGGGCGCAAACGGGGCCGGGAAATCTACACTCCTTAAAATCCTTTGTGGAGTACTTAAACCTAAAAGCGGTAAAGCTCTATTTAATGATCAAGAACTCTCCAAGATGGATAGAAGAGAGATCGCAAAGGGAATAGCCTATATACCCCAAGATCCTATGTTTGCATTCCCATTTACGGTAAGGGAAGTTGTGTTAATGGGTAGAGCTCCATATATAGGCAGGTTTGAATTTGAAAGAGAAGAAGACAATGAGATTGCCAAAAATGCTCTGAAAACAGTAGGGATATCACACCTTAAAGACCGGTTAATAAATGAAGTATCCTCCGGAGAAAGACAGCTTGCTTCGATTGCACGGGGTCTTGTCCAAGAACCGGGGATTATGATTTTAGATGAGCCAGCTACTTATCTTGATGTAAAGCATAGAACTGAAGTTATGAATATATTGAGACATCTGAAAGAAAACAAAGGAATATCTATAATCGCAGCTACGCATGACATTTTCTCCTCACTATTTTACTTTGACGACATAATGATACTTAAAGACGGCAATATACTGGCTGAAGGTAGAACCGATCAAATTATTAACAGCGAAATACTTAGCTTGGCATATGGAATTGAAGTTGTGGTAAAAAAGGAGAACGGGAGAGTATTTGTTTTTCCAAACCAATAATACTCATACTCCACCCAGTCCATGGGAAAACCGATAGATACTGACCATGAGCACTAATAGAAAATTTGTAGTCTCAATGACGTTATTATTCATATTATGGATAATCACTGCATTTATATCAATTTTCAGCGGAACCTATAGCATAGGACCACTTGAAGCTATCTCGAATTTAGACGAATTATCTAGAACCATCTTTTTTCAAATTAGAATTCCTAGAGTATTAATGGCAACTATTGCAGGAGGCACGCTTGCTTTAGCAGGCGCTGCTCTACAGGCTCTTTTTAGAAATTCACTTGCTTCCCCCTTCACATTAGGAATTTCAGGGGGGGCTTCTCTTGGAGCGCTCCTAGCGATTAGATCGGGCCTAGCTGTGGGTGTTTTAGGATTTTCTATGGTTTCTATTTCTGCTTTCGTTTTTTCTATATTAACAATGTTATTCGTATATACAATCTCAAAAGTAGGCGGAGTAGTGGCAACCGGCAGATTACTTCTAGCTGGGGTAGTTGCCAACTTTCTATATGCGTCAATTGTAATGTTTATACAGTTTTTCTCCACTTTCACGGAGTCTCTACAAACAATGCGCTGGATAATGGGAAGTTTAGACGTAGTCGGATTTGATACGGTTTGGAAAACTCTGATATTTGTAATACCGGGCTGTGCAATATTGCTTTCATTAACAAAAGATATGAATTTGTTTGGTCTAGGCGATGATGTGGCATCATCTCTAGGTGTAAATGTCAGGCGGATGGAAAAGAAAATTTATTTTGCGACATCGCTTGCGGCAGGAGCCGTAATATCAGTTACCGGTCCAATCGGGTTTGTCGGACTTATAATTCCTCACATATTGAGAATGCTATTGGGAGTAGATAATAGAATTATCCTACCAAGCTCCTTTCTTCTAGGAGCTACATTTTTAACCGCTGCAGATACGTTATCCAGAACTATAATTAGTCCAGTCGAAATTCCTGTTGGGATAATTACAGCATCTATAGGCGGAGTATTCTTCCTTTGGCTACTTATAAGAACCAAAAAAGAAATAATTATTTAGATTGCAATTCAAGCCCAATAATAGAGATTTAGGTTAACCTAAATTAGGTTAACTTTAGCCTGTCCCCTTTTTATGGAGCCTTAAATGGATCGTCGTCGCTAGAGCCTGCACTTTCAGCGGGTGCTTCTGCAGCAGCAGGTGCTTCTGCAGCAGCAGGTGCCGCAGCAGCTGAAGAAAATTCACTGCCATCAGTTATAGCATTATCTCCTGCCGACGGCGGCGGCGCTGATGGAGCTTCTGGGGCAGCTTCCGCTGCAGCTCCAGCCTCTCCTTGCGGTGACATGATATACCATCCTAGAAAAACCAAGCCCAGTATAATTAGTGTCCACATCTTTATCTCCTCCTTATTAAGTTAATAATAATTCTAGATTATTCTATATCAAATTCTAACTAAAACCTATATTAAGATGATTTATTGGAGTATTTACAAAACCCAAACCCATAAAATCAATTATATATCTTGATTAACTTTTCTAACTGATACCTTGATACTAATAAATTTTGTATGTATATGTCAAGTGAAAATTTGCACCTATCACCAAAAATTATCTCATTTTTATAAATTTGCTATGCTTAATTGCAGGATATGACTATAATTTTACGATAAAGCACCATCTAAAACTAAACTTCAACAACGCAGGAGATTGCCGTTGCTAAACTTGATTCTAAAACCGCTATTTAGAAACTCAGAGAGCAAGATTGACACTATAGAGCTTTCTTTCGATACTGAAATATCTCTTTCAATGATTGAATCGGGTTGCATTTTCATTTCTTTAAACCAAATGGCAACTCTAATTATTATAAGTTCTCGAGAGGAATTATTACAACTCAATAACATTAACAAGATAACTTTAAATTTTGAGTTGATCGAAAGACCGGAGTTTCCATCCATAGCAATGCATATTGATATCAATACCGTATCCAATAATCCATTTAAGTTTGACTATTTCTTCAATACAGAATCCCCCCAGGAATTAGAGTTACTTAAAAAACTTACGCATCAGGATCATTTTGATATGCTGCTATACGATACTCAAGTCCTATACTCAAAAAAAATCGTGCTCAGTATGGATGACAAATCGGAGTTAACGTCTCTCATTGACAAAGCTTCACAATCGTTTGACAAAATAGGCTGATTACCTGATAATATGCCATCATTCTAAAACATCCAATCAATAAATACGGGAGTATTAATTAACTTGAGTTTCGTAAAGTTTCTAGGAATTGGTTCAGCTGCCCCTGAAAAAGTATTATCCAACTTTGATTTTGAGAAGATGATAGATACTTCAGATGAATGGATTCGCTCTAGAACAGGAATTTCTGAGCGTAGAATAGCTGAGCCTGATGTAGCGTCATCTGATCTTGCCTACGAAGCATCAATCAAGGCATTAGAGGATGCCTCAATTGGCCCCGAAGATATTGACGGTATTATAGTCGGCACAATCACGCCTGACTTTATCTTTCCTTCCACGGCTTGTGTACTTCAAAGCCTCCTTGGGGCAAAGAATGCCTTTGCCTTTGACGTGCTTGCGGGGTGTTCAGGATTTATATATGCGCTACATGTGGCAAAGGGATTAATTCAAGGTGGGAGCGCTAAAAAGCTCCTGGTAATAGGGGCGGAGACGTTATCAAAAATTATGAATTATGAAGATAGAACCACCTGTATTTTATTTGGAGATGGCGCTGGTGCTGCAGTCATTACAGCTTCAGAAACTCCCGGTATCCTATCTTCCTGTCTTGGAGCTAATGGAGACGGCTGGGAATATCTTTATATGCCCGGAGGCGGATCAAGAATGCCTACTTCTGAAGAAAGCGTTAAGAACGGCAGCCATTTTTTACAAATGCAGGGTAAGGAAGTATTTAAAGAAGCGGTAAAAGCCCTTCAGTCTTCCTCTCTTGAAGCTATTAAACAAGCTGGTATTACACCAGATCAAATAGATTTATTAATTCCGCATCAAGCTAACTACAGAATCATAGAGGCCGTTAGAAAACGTTTGGAATTGCCTGAAGAAAAAGTCTTTAGTAACTTGGATAGATATGGTAATACTTCATCGGCTTCAGTCCCTATAGCGCTTGATGAAGCTGTTAAAAGCGGCAGGTTGAAAAAGGGTGATATAGTAGTTTTCTCTGCATTTGGCGCAGGGTTCACCTGGGGCGCTTCTGTAGTTAGGTGGTAACTATCTCTAAATATTTCCTCCAATCAACTAAGTAAAATTTTAAGCAAAATAAGATTGTCTGGTAAAATGACTATCCTACTCAGAATATAATGTTGAGGGTTTATAAGGAGATTCATAACCATATCTACTGAGATAATTAATGTAGTATTGCCTGTATTCCTCATAGCAGCATTAGGATATCTTTTTGGGAAAAGAAAAAAGATAGACCTTTCCGCTGTAAATGACTTTGTAATCTACCTTGCCACACCCGCTTTAATTCTTTCTT
>SPCL01000033.1 GCA_004525335.1 Thermodesulfobacteriales bacterium | reverse complement strand
ATAATGGCAAAATCCATAAATAAACAAAGGCTAGATATTCTTCTAGTAGAAAGGAACTTGGCAGTATCTAGGAATCAGGCGCAAGCTCTGATCATGGAAGGTGTGGTTTATGTAAATGGGCAGAAGGTTGATAAAGCTGGAACGCCTTTGAAAATTGATTGCGAGATATTAGTCAAAAGCTCCTCTCTGAAATATGTCAGCCGGGGAGGGTTAAAACTAGAAGGCGCGCTTAAACACTTCGAAGTTGATGTGCAGGACAAGACCGCGCTTGATATAGGCGCTTCTACCGGCGGCTTTACTGATTGCCTGCTGCAAAATGGAGCATCTAAAGTTTATGCTCTAGATGTAGGGCATGGTCAGCTTGATTGGAAGCTGAGAAATGATGATCGGGTTGTTGTGATGGAAAAAATAAATGCCCGGCATCTTAAAGAAGGCGATATTCCAGAAAAAGTGGACATTGTCGTAATGGATGCGTCTTTTATATCGCTTACGATGTTAATTGCCCCATCTATCATGTTCTTAAAACCCCGCGGCGTCTTAGTCGCTCTAATCAAACCTCAGTTTGAGGTCGGAAAAGGGGAAGTCGGAAAGGGTGGTATTGTGAGAGATGAGAAAAAGCATACAGAGGTTGTTGATAAGATAACAAAGCATTTGGAAGAATTGAATTTGAATATTATGGGCGTAATACCCTCACCAATTCTAGGAACACAGGGTAATAAGGAGTTTTTAATAGTGGCGACAAAAGATTAAATTGCAATTATATCATTTGACAAACCCCTAATTCCCTGCAAACTATAGCAAATTATTTCTCGAAGGAGCATTAATTAATGGCTGAAAGAATTAAATCTGGAATCAAGAGACACCGTCAAAGTTTGAAAAAAAGAGATCGTAACACTGTAGTCAAGTCTGATCTTAAGACACAACTTAAAAAGTTTGAATCCGTGCTTGAAAGTAAAGATCCAAGCTCAGCTCAGCAGATACTCAGAGAGACCGAGGCTAAATTGAGAAAGGCGGCATCAAAGGGTCTTATCAAGAAAGAAACTGCCTCAAGAAAAGTCTCAAGAATTTCTAAAAGAGTAGCTGCTCTTTCATCTTAAGATATTCACTCTAAATACTACTTATTTACTTTGACTGAATAGCTCCGTCATTAGTTTGGTTAGATGGAAGTTTCTAGGTACGTAGCTTATCTTTAATTTCTTGTCACACTCTAATAACAACTTCATTGTTCTGGCAATATCCTGATAGCTGTACTTCTTTAGATCTTGACTGAGATAGTAAAAAGCTCCCGGCGACATTTTCAGCTCTTTTAGTAAATCAGCCTTCGGTGTTTTGTTGTCTGTAAGTTCCTTTGCTTTCCATATAAGTCTAAACCGCCAAATCAAGCGACTCAGCACTGAGAGGGGTTCTTCTCCTTGTGCTTCAAGATCTAAAAGCGCTTTCTGCGCTTCTCTTTTGTTCTTCTTGGATATTGCATTTATCAGTGTGAAAATATCTCCAAATTTAGCTCTTCTTGTATGCTTTTCAATATCCTCAGTTTCAATAGTCTTTCCCTCGGAGCGGTATATTGAAAGTTTAACAAGTTCGTTATGAAGTTCTTTTAAGTCTTCTCCGACAAGAGATATTAATGTCTGAGTTGCTCTGGGTGATATTGTGAGTCCTAATTTCTGAGCCTCATCTCTTAGTAGAGAAGCCGTATTGTCTTTGCCAACAGTGAAATTGAACTTTTGCACTTTCTTTGATTTAATCTTAGGCGCTTTGCCTTCTGTGAAAATCAAAACTAAAGATGCAGATGGGGATGGCGATTCAAAATATGGCTCGAGTACAGCCAGTTCTTTAGCTTTTAATTTGTCTGCGTTCCTAACAACGACTATTTTTTTACTGCTAAACATTGGCATGGTAGAAGCATTCTCTAAAATCTCTTCCCCAGCCGCAGCTTCTCCATGGAAGACTATATAGTTCATATCATCTTGGGCTCCCAGCACTTTCGCTTTTAAGGCACTGAGCGCTTTATCGATGAGATGAGACTGATCCCCTGTGAATATATAGACAGGATTTATGTCACCATTTGTAACCTTGTCTATAAATTCGTCATATCCGGATTTTGAAGATTTTTTTTGGTTCATTTTATTAATCGGCATTATGAGAATGTTATTTATTGGGATTATATTCCAGTAGGTCCTTTTAAGCAAGACAAGTTTCGTATAGCATTTATTATTGATTAGAATATATATCAAAATGAACGATACAAAGAAAAATTCAGTGATTTATGAGTACTTAAATCTGATACGTTACAAGGAAGCGCTTGAAGTTCAAGAGAGCGCATTTCAAGACATTAGACAATCTAAGTCGACAAAGCCCGGTTACTTGTTTTTGCTTGAGCACTACCCAGTCATAACTAATGGGCGCTTTGGAAAAGACGATAACTATATGCTGCCGGTAAGTCAGATAGAGGATATGGGAGTAGAGGTCTTTAATACAGAGCGGGGAGGGGATCTGACCTATCATGGCCCGGGCCAACTTGTCTCGTATCCTATAATAGATCTGAGGACTTTTAACCTCGGCGTAAAAGCTTATATTAACTCTTTGGAGCAGGTGCTTATTAATTTGCTCGCAGATTTTGGAATTGATTCATACAGAAGGGAATCGTATCCGGGAGTGTGGACAAATAATCAAAAAATAGCTTCAATAGGTGTAGCCGTGAAAAATGGTATCACCATGCATGGCTCGGCTCTTAATGTGAGTACCGATTTGGACGCCTTCTCTATGATCGTGCCCTGTGGAATTAATGATGTGGTTGTGACTTCAATGGAAAAGACCCTGGGGTCTGCAGTAAGTATGAAAGATGTTGCTAAAAGCTTTATCAAGCATTTCGGGACAGTTTTTAATACTTGTGTAAATAAAGAAACCAGCCCCGGTTAGATAAAACCAATAAAATGCCTATACCTCTCCCCGTTAAGAAACTAGTAGAAATAAGTTGTCATTCTGAACCATGTCCCGTACTTGATACGGGATCTATTCAGAATCTATTGTTTTCGATTTATCCCCCCCAGGCGGGATGGGTGATTTGTCGGGAAAGGATTAGATTTCTCGCTGGGCTCGAAATGACGGGCTTCTTCTTGTGATTGAGGCTTCCTATAACCACCGTCATCTAGAACAGCACACAATGTGTGCATGTGAGAGATCTTTCTTTTGTTTTTCTATATGCAGTTAATTATTAACTAGCCTGTAATCTCAAGCGCGTTAAAGAAGTACTTTATTTCAAAGTCAGCAGACTCAGGAGAATCGGAGCCGTGTACGGTGTTTTCTTCAATATTTGTTGCAAAATCTTTCCTAATCGTTCCTTCAGCCGCTTCTTCAGGATTAGTTGCGCCCATAATCTCTCTATTTTTAGCTATTGCGTTGTCACCCTCTAGTACTTGAACTACTATCGGTCCTCTAGACATAAAATCTGTGAGAGATCCAAAAAATGGCCTTTCTTTATGCACTGCATAAAATCCTTCAGCATCTGATTTGGAGAGCTGTATTCTCTTGAGTGCAACCACTCTGAGCCCGTTTTTTTCAAACCTTGAGAGTACCTCTCCGATAACGTTTTTTTCAACTCCATCCGGTTTAATAATAGATAATGTGCGTTCCAATTTTATTCCTCCGAGATAATATTTTTCCTTAATCTTTTCCGTGTTTTGGGTTTTGTCAAATCTGCTTCTAATAACAAATAGTAGATAGCCTCTATAAAATCCTCAATGCTTATAAAAGTAATTTCTAAAGACTTCTAATAATCAAGACTAGTAACAATACGGTACGATATCTAAATAAAGAGGCCTACTTTAGATAAATATGCTGTTTACAAACTCCGGCTGTCTGAGTTTGTAAACAGCATATTGTAAGTGAGGTAGCGAAGCTTTGAGTAAAGATTAGTCAAACTTTAATAATGAAGTATTATATTCACATATTGCTATTAAATACTATAATTTCCTGGTAATGTGTCCATACAAAATAATATATATAAAGGGAATATTTGCATGAGTAAAAGTGAAACAAAAATTAAGAATACTAAAGATAAAGTGAAGAAAGGATTTTTTAGAAGACTTTGGGAAGGATGGAAAAAAATAGCTCAAATAATTGGGGATTTCAATGCACGAGTTATTCTGACAATTTTTTACTTCATACTACTTTGTCCATTTGCTATAATGTTAAAACTGTTTACTGATCCGCTGGAAATAAAGAAAAAAGAACATGTAGGATGGCATATTAAAGAAAACGATACAGAATTGACTGCGCTAGAAAAAGCAACTAAACAATCTTAATCCTATCGGGAAATCTTTTTATAGGAAACAAAATACAAGATTATAGAAAATAAAATACAAGGTTAAGTTTTAAGGAGCTTTAATATTATGTATATACTAGGTATTTCATGTTATTTCCACGACGCCGCCGCAACACTTATTAAGGACGGAGTTGTTATAGCCGCGGCAGAAGAAGAGAGATTCAGCCGTATAAAGCATGACTTTGAGTTTCCTGAAAATGCTATCAACTTCTGCCTTAATCTAGAAGGCATTGAGGTAGAAGATCTTGAGTATATAGTTTTCTTCGAAAAACCCTTTGTGAAATTTGAAAGACTTTTGTTATGCACTATGCAGACATTCCCGAGATCGATGAAGCTCTTTAGGGAAGCTATGGTTACTTGGCTCGGGGATAAGTTATGGATAAAGCACCTTCTCCAGGATAAACTCGGCGTTGACTCTTCTAAAATCCTGTTCAGCGAACACCATCTGTCTCATGCTGCAAGCAGTTTTTATTGTTCTCCTTTTAATGAGGCCGCAATCCTTACAGTAGACGGTGTGGGCGAGTGGACTACTGCAACACTGGGAATAGGACGTGGTACGGATATACAACTTATAAAAGAAATTAAGTTTCCTAACTCCCTTGGGCTCCTATACAGTGCCTTCACCGCATTTTTAGGGTTTGAAGTGAACGAAGGAGAGTACAAGGTAATGGGAATGGCTCCTTTTGGAGATCCCAAATATGTAGATCAAGTATACGAAGTTGTTAATGTAGACGAGGAGGGAGGATTTGAATTAGATATGGATTACTTCTCCTTCCATTATTCTTCTGATAAAACGTTTACTAAGAAATTTGAAAAACTCTTTGGCAAACCCAGAGATCCTAAAGCAGAATTTTTCACTGACGCAAGCGGTTACCCTTCATATTTGGGGGATAAACCGGATGACTATGATGAGATTGCTAAACAGAACCAGTATTATGCAGACATAGCGGCCAGTATACAGGTCGTTACAGAGCAGATCATGGTCAAGATGGCCAATTATGCCTATAAAGAAACAGGGCTAAAATATTTATGCATGGCCGGGGGTGTGGCGCTTAACAGTGTTGCTAACAGAAAAATACTGGCCCAAACGCCCTTTGAAGAGATATATATTCAGCCAGCAGCGGGTGACGGCGGAGCATCGACAGGTGCTGCACTCTATTGCTATCATGCAATGCTTGGAAAACCTAGAAACTTTGTTATGGAGCATGCTTACTGGGGAGAAGAGCATAGCCCGGCTGCTACACAAGAGTTTCTAAAAGAAAACGACATTCCCTATGAGCTAATTGAGGATGATCAGAAATTATTCGAGCGTGTTGTGGACAGCATTCAAAACGGCAAGGTAATAGGTTGGCATCAAGGTCGGTTTGAATATGGTCCTAGAGCTTTAGGTAATAGAAGCATTCTTGCCGATCCCAGAAGTAAAGAGATGAAAGATATAGTAAATGTGAAAATCAAATTCAGAGAACCCTTCAGACCTTTTGCACCTTCAATACTTGTAGATAGAGCCGGGGAGTATTTCGATCTTGATGAACCCGAGAAACACTATCCTGCTAGGTTTATGTTATATGTAACTAATGTACGTGAAGAGAAAAGAGATATCTTGCCTGCAATTACTCATGTCGACGGGACCGGTAGACTCCAGACGGTTAGAAAGGATACTAATCCCAGATACTACAAACTAATTGAAACTTTTGGAGATGCGACGGGAGTTCCGGTACTATTAAACACCTCTTTTAATCTAAAAGGAGAACCGGTGGTTAATACTCCGGCTGAAGCGTTTAGTTCTTTTAGTGCAAGCGGAATGGATTTACTTGTATTGGGTAATTATCTGGTAACTAAAGATAAAGGCTAGGTTTAAAAAGATTATATTAGAGGATATAAATTTTTTATATATAGATTAAGTGCTAAAGGATTTTTCTTTGAAATTGAGGAGGCTTATTAATGGCTTTTTTTAAAAACATAACAAACAGACTAGGCATTTTGGGTGAGCTGCTACAGTTTTTTCTTCAAAACAAGTGGTGGTGGATTACCCCTATGCTACTCATTTTATTAATGTTCGGTCTTCTAATCGTATTTGCTCAAGGCTCGGCCGTGGCTCCATTTATCTATACTTTATTTTAAAATATAGTGGGTAATTTCCCTGCTCAGAGTGAGCTAGGCAGGGTTGTTTATAGTCCCAGTTGTTTTGAGTAGGATAGGCTCGAATAGGAAATCAAACGAGCCCGGTAACTGAGCTAGTTCGAGCAGAATTCACTCTATTAACATGAAGAAGATTTTAATTATAGGCAGCAGTGGTCAGCTTGGCAGCGATTTGACTAAAGAGTTTGAAGACAGCTCGGGTCTTGAAGTAATTACTCCGGATCACTCTCAAGAGAATTATCTTTGCTTAAGAACATAGTGACGTAATATAAAATCCCGATTGGAGGAAGTGATATTAACTCCTTTAAATAACGAGAGGGAATAACTGTCTGCCATAATTTAAGAGGCAAATGGGAAACCAGGGGAAAGAAATTTTGACCTTTCTGTAATATCACATAAAATCAAAACCCAAATATATATTTAAATGACAATTCATAATTAATGAATTCGATAGGAGGCTTTAAATGGAAAGATTTGTAATCCCACATCAACATGAGATCACAAAGCAAGACAGGCGCAGTCTAAACAAACACGGATCTCTTATTCTATGGTTCACAGGGCTTCCAAGTTCTGGGAAATCCACAATTGCCAATGAGCTTGAAAAAAAGCTTATAACAATGGGAACCAGAACATATATTCTTGACGGTGACAATATTAGAATGGGCCTTTGTAAAGACCTAGGATTCTCAGAAGAAGATAGAGGAGAGAACATAAGACGTATCGGTGAGGTATCAAAGCTATTTGTTGATAACGGCTGCATTGTGCTCTCAGCATTCGTGTCACCGTATATAAAAGACCGCGACGGTGTCAGGGCGCTTGTTGAAGAGGGTGAATTTGTTGAAGTATTTGTAGACGCCCCGCTTGCAGTATGTGAAGAAAGAGATGTTAAAGGGCTATACAAGAAGGCAAGAGCAGGAATTATTAAAGGCTTTACTGGGATCGATGACCCTTATGAAGCACCTCTTAATCCTGAGATAACAATAGACACTAGCAAACTCTCATTAGAAGAGTCAGTTGATGTCCTAATTGCATATTTGGAAAAAAGAGAAGTTCTTCCCTCAAATTAATCCAGTTAATTCTGCGGTTTTATTCTAGGGGAATAAATTAATGCAAAAACGGATACTGGTAACTGGCGGGGCAGGTTTTATTGGCTCTCATTTATGCGAGAAACTTCTAAATGATGGAAATGAAGTCGATGTGCCGATAATTTTTTTACAGGCACAAAAGATAACATAAAGCATCTTTTAACTAACCCTTATTTTGAAGTGATACGCCACGATATATGTCAGCCGCTTTATATCGAAGTTGACGAAATATATAATCTTGCCTGCCCAGCCTCACCTATCCACTACCAGTTTGATCCTGTTCAAACCACCAAGGTTAATGTCCTAGATTCAATAAATATGCTTGGCCTTGCCAAGAGACTTAAGATAAGAATATTCCAAGCTTCCACAAGCGAGGTCTACGGAGATCCTGACGTTCATCCCCAACCTGAGGGCTACTGGGGCAATGTCAATCCAATTGGTCCCAGAGCTTGTTATGACGAAGGAAAAAGGTGCGCCGAAACTCTTTTCTTCGATTATTACAGGCAGCACGATACAGATATAAAAGTTCTTCGAATCTTTAATACCTATGCCCATTATCAGGCAATCTAATTTTATAATTCAAATAACCAGGTATTATTTAAAAATATGCTTGACTTTGAGTTGGCAGGTGTATTATTGTCTTAAATGGAGCGGTGATTTATTTAAATTAACCTAAATGGCTGCAATCAAAGCAAAAAATCAAATGAGTAACGAGTTATCCAATCTCTTAACGGGTATAGCGAGTAAATCAAAAACTGCAGCTGCAGAGCTGTCTAGAGCAAGTTCGGGGTCAAAAAACGATGCCCTTAACAAAATGGCTCATGACCTTATTAAAAAAGCCGATTACATAATAGCCGAAAATCAAAAAGATATTGAAGATGCAATGTCTAAAGGTCTTTCCTCAGCAATGATAGATAGACTCACCCTAACGCCACAAAGATTAGAAAAGGTAGCCCAGGGGCTTAGAGAAGTTGCCGCTTTAACAGATCCTGTTGGTGAAGTACTACGTATGTGGACCAGACCTAACGGTCTTAAAGTAGGGCGTATGAGAATCCCGCTTGGGGTCATAGGGATAATCTACGAATCCAGACCCAATGTAACTGCTGATGCTGCGGGGCTTTGTATTAAATCAGGCAACGCCGTGATACTGCGCGGCGGATCTGAAACAATTAGATCAAATATGGCCATCGGACAAATACTAAGGGACGCCTTATCGGAAACTGGGCTCCCTGAAGATGCGGTCCAAATAATTCCGGTTACTGACAGAAACGCAGTACTTGAAATGCTCAAATTAGATGAGCTTATAGATCTAATTATTCCAAGAGGCGGGGAAGGGCTGATACGATTTGTTGCTGAGAATTCTAGAATTCCTGTTCTTAAACATTATAAAGGTGTCTGTCATATCTTTGTTGACGAAAGCGCCGATCTTGAAATGGCTCAAGATATCTGCATAAATGCCAAGGTGCAGCGCCCCGGTGTATGTAACTCTATGGAGACAATGCTCGTACACGAGAATATCGCCGAATCTTTTTTACCAAAAGTTAGCAAAGCTTTTTCTGAAAACAATGTTGAATTAAGAGGTTGTGAAAGAACCAGAGAAATAATTCCTCAAATTACACAAGCAAATGAAAATGATTGGTATCAAGAGTATCTAGATTTGATATTAAGCGTAAAAGTTGTAAAAGACATGAAAGATGCGATAGAACATATCGAGAAATATGGATCAATGCATACTGAGTCCATTATTACTCAAAGCTATGCGAATTCGCAATATTTTATTAATAGTGTTAATTCTTCCACTGTTATGGTCAATGCCTCGACCAGGTTTAGCGATGGTTTCGAATTAGGTTTGGGAGCGGAGATAGGAATAAGCACTTCAAAACTTCACGCTTTTGGTCCTATGGGTCTGGAAGAACTAACGACAACAAAGTTTATCGTTCTAGGAGACGGTCAGATAAGAGAATAATTCCATCTATTAAAGGAGGATGGTAATGAGACAAGCTAGATTAAAATCTAAGAAACACGGTCCATCTACAAAAGTTCAAACCAGAGTTGAACAGAGATCGAAAAATGCCGAAGAAGCGGTAAAGACACTTTTAAAGAATTCCTTTGAAGACTACTCAAATGAAGACAACTTATTCAAAGAAAAAATTGATGAACAATTAATAAGCGAACTTTCTGATAAAGAAGTTGATATAAAAGATAACATTTCAAAAGAAGATACATCTGAGGGCGAAACACCTAAATCTACTCCTGATGAAGAGTTTAGACTTCTCCAACTATATTTCAAAGAAATGGGGACAGAGCCTCTTCTCACCCCAAAAGAAGAAGTAGAAGTATCTGCTAAAATTAAAAGATGTGAAAGTAAAGCTGCCGAAGCTAAAAGGTTTATGGAAGCTGTATTCGAAAAGAGTTTAAGCAAGACTCTCAGAAATACTATTTCTAATGTAGAGAACACCACAGGAACCAGAAAACTTAAAAGCAATAAAAAAGTAGCCGTAAAATCTAAGCTTGAAAAAGATATAGCTAGAAAAAGTATTAAGAGATCTAATTTGCTTTCTAGAGTATATAATTTAAGAGCAAAGCGTTTTAAAGAAAGATTTATTAAAGCTAATCTTAGATTAGTTGTAAGTATAGCAAAAAGATACATGAGCCGTGGGCTGCCGCTTCCGGATCTAATTCAAGAAGGGAATGTAGGTCTTATGAGAGCTGTTGAGAGGTTTGATCATACAAAAGGATACAAGTTTTCCACATATGCTTCATGGTGGATACATCAAGCCATATCAAGATCATTATTAGATCAGACAAGAACTATTAGGGTGCCGGTTTATGTCTTAGAACAAGCGTCTAAAATACATAGAATAAGTTCTATAATGAATAAAGAAATAGGTAGAAGACCTCTGCCGGAAGAGATATCTGAGAAAACGGGGATTTCAGTAGAAGGAGTCAAAAGAGTTCTTGAAGCTACAAAAGAAGTAGTACAGTTAGACTCCCCGGTTTTAGATGGGGAAAAAACAACCTTACTGGATTTTATACCTGATGATATATCCCGCACTCCGGATTATGCATTTACAAAAGCAACACTGATCATCAAAATTAAAGATGCTCTATCCATACTTACACCACGAGAAGAGCAGATCTTAAAGATGAGATTCGGAATAGATTATGAAACGACATTTACCTTAGACGAAATCGGCAAACACTTTGAGCTCACTAGAGAGCGTATAAGACAAATTGAAAAAAGATCGCTAGAAAAGCTTGAAGGGTCTGAAGTTGGAATCATATTAAAAAGCTTTCTTGAGTAGGGCTAGTGCTTTTAGGACTTACCTTAAAAAACTTTACCATTATTGAAGACCTATCCGTAGGCCTCAGTTCCGGTTTAAACATTATTACCGGAGAGACAGGCGCAGGGAAATCTGTAATAGTTGACGCTATAAATATTATCTTAGGCGATAAAGCACCTGCGGAAAATATAAAGACCGGAAAAGAAGAAGCTCACATCGAGGCCCTTTTTGATATTTCAAAAGATGAAACAATCAAAGAGAGACTTGTTACGTCAGGCTTTGATATTAAGTCTGGTGAACTTCTGATAAAAAGAATTATTTATAGAAATTCAAGAAGCCGTGTTTTTATTAACGGCAGCCTTTCAACCTTAACTCTTCTATCCACAATCACACAAGGACTTGTGGATATATTCAGCCAGCATGAGCATCAAAGCCTCTTAAGAGAAGAAAACCATTTAAAAATTGTAGATGATTTTGGAAAGACCGGGGATGAAGCATCCCATTTAAGAGATATATATCAATACTATTCATCAATTAAAAAAGAGCTTGATGATCTCGAGCAATCCAAGAAGGACAAGGTAGAAAAAGAAGACTATCTGAAATTTCAGTTAAATGAGATTGTGAATGCTGCGCTTACAATTGGAGAGGATGAAAGACTTGGAGAAGAGAAACTAAAACTTGTTAATGCGGAACGACTGGAGTCCTCTGCAAGCAGTGCATATGAAGAACTCTACGAAAAGGAAAACTCTGTTTTAGGAACATTGCAAAAACTTTCTAATGATTTTAAAGAAATTGCAAGAATTGATCCTAAACTAAATGAAGTCGCAGAATCAATAGAAAAGGGGATGCTGCAATTAGAAGAAGCTGCTTTTTCAATAAGAGATTATACAACAGAGCTTTCATCAGATTCTCAAACACTTGAAGTCATTGAAGACAGGATTCATTTGATTAATAGTCTTAAAAGAAAATATGGAGATACGATAGAGCAGATAATTCAGAAACGAGATGAAATAGAACATGAAGTAAGTAATATAGAGAATTTTGATGAACGTGTTAGGTCGCTATCCGAAGAATCTGAAAAATTAATGGGTGAATTATTGCAGTTAGCAAGAACACTATCTAAAACAAGAAAACAATCATCAAAAAAGTTAAGTGAAATGTTAGAACAAGAATTAAAAGAAGTAGGTATTAAGGGGGGCAAGTTCCATATACAGTTTAATGATAAGGTTATATCCTCAAGCGGCATAGACGCGGTATCTTTTTTGTTTTCAGCAAACCCGGGTGAGGACCCCAAACCACTAAATAGAGTAGCATCAGGTGGGGAGTTGTCACGTATCATGCTTGTACTTAAAGAAGTTATAGCAAGAGTGGAGGGTGGATCCGTAATAATTTTTGATGAAGCTGACTCCGGTGTTGGAGGAGCAATAGCAGAAGCAGTAGGGCAAAAAATTAGAAATCTGTCCCGCTCATATCAGGTTATTTGTATTACGCATCTTCCACAAGTGGCAAAATTTGCCGACTCACACCTTAGTGTTTCAAAAACACATAATGATAATAAGACACAAGTTACTATAAAGAATTTAGATGAAAATGAGAGAGTCGTTGAGCTTGCCAGAATGATAGGCGGTTTTAATATCACTCAAAAAACATTAGATACTGCTCAAGAAATGCTGAAACACTAACAATTACTACTTACACTATCAATAAAAACCGTTAGAATTGTCTTTAGAACTATTAAAAAGGATTAATATATGAAAGGAATTATTGCCGGTGTATAAGAAATGAAAAATCTACTAGTAAGCGGTGGGGCTGGGTTTATAGGAGTTAATTTCATCCGGTATCTTTTGGAAGAATCAAACTTTGAGGGAAGAGTGATAAATGTAGATAAGCTCACCTACGCCGGTAATCCTGAAAGCTTGTCAGATATAGAAGCGAATTATAGCGATAGATATGTCTTTGTTAAAGCCGATATCGTAGATAAAGATCGTCTTTCTGTTATTTTTGATAAATACGAGATTGATGGAATATGCCACTTTGCTGCCGAATCCCATGTTGACCGTTCAATCGCAAGTCCTGATGAATTTATAAGAACTAATATCATAGGAACATATAACCTTCTTGAACTCTCAAGACAAAGGGGAGGGCGAATCCGTTTGTTTCATCATATAAGCACTGATGAGGTCTTCGGCAGTTTGGATAAAGAAGAGTACTTTACAGAGGAGACTTCATATAAACCCAACAGCCCATATTCCGCGTCAAAAGCGTCTTCTGATCACTTGGTAAGATCTTATTATAAAACTTATGATCTTCCCGTAACGATTTCAAACTGTTCTAATAATTACGGTCCATTTCAGTTTCCTGAAAAACTCATTCCCCTTATGATACTAAATGCAATTCAGGATAGAGCACTGCCTGTTTATGGCGACGGTCTTAATGTGAGGGACTGGCTTTATGTCAGGGATCACTGCACGGCAATTTGGACAATTATGAAAAAAGGAAGAATTGGCGAGACGTATAACATTGGCGGCAAGAGTGAAATGGAAAACACTAAAGTTGTCGAAATGATCTGTGATTACCTCGACGTCATTATAGGTAAGAGACCCAATAGAGAGAAGAGAAGAAGTCTTATTTCGTTTGTAACAGACCGCCCCGGTCATGATAGACGCTACGCAATTGACTCAAACAAAATCACATCTCAACTTGGGTGGATGCCTCTTGAATCATTTGAAACCGGACTGCTTAAAACCATTAAATGGTATTTAGCCAACGAGCAGTGGGTCAATAGCGTCCAGAGTGGAGAGTATCTTAATTGGATAAAACAGCACTACGGCTAATTAAAAGCCTTTCTTAAGTCTGCGTATTTAGTAATACCCTCAGCGGTATGTGGCAAATACCACTGCTGCTACCACTGTAGTCCACAACCCATTCTTGTTTCCTACCGCAGTTTGAGTGACGTTTATTGTTTTTACGATATGATCACTAATCTTCCAAATATCCTTTTGCTCGTCATAACTTTTATCGGGGTCAAAAGTAACACCCAATGTAGTAGCTAACATATATGCAGCAAGGTCTTCTGCATACTCGCCGGCCACTTTCTCTTTTTGTCCGAAACTATGATGCTCAGAGATATATCCATGTCTGGAGGAATTCTTGGGAATAGCAACGCCTGCTGTAGCTGCCAAAAGACGGAAAGGCTCATTGGTCGCATTCTCACTCAACACTACGTGAAGTATTTGACCCGGGAATAAATTCTTAAGGCCCATAGCCCGCTGCACTAGTTTACAGTCCGGGGGAAAGATGCTTGATACTTTTACCAAATTATATTCTGCTATTTTGGCATCTCTAAGTGCCATTTCAAAGCTTGTTAGCTTTTCTTTATGTCTTCCTACACCTTTAGTTATGAAAGCGGTTTTAGGTATTATCAATTGTATTCCTCCGTTATTAAGCTGAATGATTTTCTCTTATATACTAGGCCTTGTCAATGTTATTTGAATTCTTTTATTCTTAACTTTGAACAAATTAGAAACCTGCTCAATTACCTAATATTTAGAAACAGATATTTTCTGATTTATCACACACTTGAAAAACTTCTTTTCATGCATATTTTTAAATTATAAAGTTAGAAACAAGTAATACAGGGGGCAGCTAAATATTACAATTACAATTGAACCTTATACGATAAGCTCAAATTTTGAGAATTCAAATATACCTATAACTTACTGGGGAATTTATTTGGACGACAAAGAGATTTCCACCACTTCCACCAAAGAGCAGGCGGAGAAAACAAAACAGTGGATGGAAAACTGGCTTATAAATAGCAACTAAGAACTATTGTACCATCCATCCTCCTAGCCCCGTTTTTGTATAGCAATTATGCAACAACGGGGCTTTTTCTTTCGTTCTATAATTCAGAGCGAACCTCAAAGTAACCCGCTAAAAAAGACATATACCTTTGACGATATTCCCTCTTTAAGAGTATATTAGTAGGAATCAAATCGGCACTCGGATAAAACAGGACACTCTAAGTATGAAAGCTATCGTTACAGGCGGCACAGGATTTATCGGAGGCAAACTTGTAGAAGCTCTTGTTGACAAGGGCTTTGAGGTAAGGTGTCTTGTCAGAAAGACAAGCAATATCTCCCGCCTAAAGGAACTTGGAGTGGAGCTCTTCTATGGGGATTTAGGTGATCTTGAAGCATTGAGAAATCTTGTGGCAACAGGAGATGTAGTCTTTCACCTTGCTGCTCTGGTTACGGACTGGGGTGAAGCCGACACCTTCTATAAGTACAATGTTCTCGCAGCTAAAGAGCTTCTGGAATCTTCAATAACCCATGGTATAAAAAGATTTGTATATATGAGCTCGTCGACTGTGGTGTGGAAATCTGATTTTTGGAATATTCACAAACTTATCGATATAGATGAAACTTATCCTTATACAGAAAAACACAATGATCATTATAACGCTTCTAAAACACAAGCAGAAAAGCTAGTTCTAAAGTACAATGGCAATGAGGGACTTGAGACAACAGTTGTCAGACCCTCTAACGTATGGGGAGCAGGGGACACTGTTATTTTGCCTCGAGTAGCTATGGCGGCTAAAAAAGGGATACTCTATCCCATGGGAAGCGGAGAGAGGTTTGTAACCCCTTGCCATGTGAAGAACCTGGCCAACTCACTTTTGCTTCTGGCCGAAAACAATAAAGCACCGGGAAATATATATTTCATAAACGACGGAGTTAAAATCCGGTATATGGATTTTCTCAAAAAGCAGCTTAATGCCTCAGGAATAGATTGGACTCCCGGGTTTTCAATCCCTTATAAATTCGCATATGCAGTTGCTGCAAGTTTGGAAGTGATATTCAAACTAATTAAATCCAAGAAACCGCCAGTACTTACAAAAATGGCTGTTGCCGCTCTTTCGGGAACCAGAAGCTATAGCATAAAAAAAGCGCGCACCGATCTGGGTTATGAGCCCTCGGTTAATATGGATGATGGAATTGAAGAGTTAAGAGAATGGGTAGCGCAATTAGGTGGAACTGATGAGCTTTTAAAGTATGTTGTTAAAGTTTAGTGGAGACTGTCTCTCTTATGACTAACTCATTAGAAAAAGAAATGTATGATATTAAGGCCGAAGATCTTAAAAAATCTTACGGCAACTTTGACGCTCTCCGCGGTGTAGACCTGCATGTTAAAAGGGGCGAGTTCTTCACTCTTTTCGGCCCTAACGGAGCTGGTAAAACAACGTTAATCAAACTACTTGCAACCCTAACTGATCCAACTTCCGGCGATTTGTCGGTATTTGGCTTCGATGCAAAAAAAGAAGTGAATAATATTAGATCTGCAATAGGTGTTATCTCGCATGACCCTTATCTATATGAGACTTTAACTGCCTTTGAGAATATCAAATTTTTTGGCGAATTATATGGGCTGACAGACGTAGACAATAGAGCGCGTTTCGTAATTAAACAAGTAGGTCTTGAGTCACGCACACATGATTTAGTCAGAACGTTCTCAAGAGGGATGAAACAGCGCCTTACAGTGGCAAGAGCCATCGTTCACGAACCTAAGATACTGCTCTTAGATGAGCCGTATACGGGATTAGACCAGCATGGAGCCCAAATTTTTGGAGAAATGTTGTCAGAATTAAAGAATCAGAACCGTACAATACTCATGACCACTCACAATATAGATGAAGGCCTTGATCTCAGTGACACAGTAGGCATCCTAGCCAAAGGGGAAATTATTTTTGACAGTCCTACAAGTCAAATAGACCCTGCAAATTTTAAGAATCTCTATATATCCAAAGTTGAAGAAAGTTAATATCCACCTCTAGTTTTATCCCTACTCTTATATAAATTTTGAAGTTTTCTGAAACGGATCCGTATTTCCCGCATCTTATATTATAAGAAAATAGGTTAGGAGGCTTAGTATGAGAAAATTATTATTTTTAAGCGTTATTGTACTTGCTGTGGGGTTTGTTTATGTAGGGAATAGTATAAGTGGTGATGCATCTGAGCAAGCTGCAACATTATGGGGCTCAATGCAGGATGCCAAATATCAGGACAACTGGGCACTGTGGCCTGGTAAGGGCAAATTATACAAAGGGACACATCCTCATGGGGCTTTTCTAACAACTTACACTAATGAAACAGCTGCAAATGCCCTTAAAGCAGGTGTTAAAGAGATGCCTAAGGGATCTATAATTATTAAAGAGAACTATATGCCCGATAAAAAACTCGGGGCTATTACGGTAATGGAAAAAACCGGTGACGGTAAAGATGATTACTTCTGGGTTAAATATATGCCGGACGGCACAGTAGCTAAAATGGAAATGGAAATGAACGGCAAAAAAATGAGCGTTACTTTGGCCGGAAGCCCTGAAGGGTGCATCGGTTGTCATGCAGCATCAACTGGTGGTATTTATGACATTATGACGCAGAGTAAATAATGAAATCTAAAGACAACCTATAATTTTTTATTTGTATTCCCTTCTCTTTGGGCGGCAAGTTCGCTACACTTGCCGCCCATTCTTTTATTTCAACCGCTTTATTTACTACATTAGGTACCCTACTTAAACTATTGATATCATGCAGTTATATTTACAAGTACCCTATTAAAATATAGAATCTAGTTTTATCTGTTATAATATTTGCAAACAATAGATTTCCAGAGAGCAAATGAACAAAGTTTGGGCAATAATAAAAAAGGATATAATTACAGAGCTAAGAACAAAAGAGCTATTCACCTCAATGCTACTTTTTGCGTTGCTAATAATTGTGGTTTTTAATTTTGCGTTTGGATTTTCAGTAGAAATTCTTAACCTAGCGGCACCCGCCATGTTATGGATAGCATTCACTTTTGCAGGCATTTTAGGGTTAAGCCGTTCTTTTGCCTTAGAAAAAGAAGGAAATGCGATAATCGGCATGCTCCTCACCCCCACCGATAGAAGCTTAATATATGCCGGCAAAATGATAAGCAATACAATTTTTGTATTTATAGTAGGAATTCTAACCGTGCTGATGTTTATATTGTTT